>NZ_CM001436.1:691-300691 GCF_000243255.1 Methanoplanus limicola DSM 2279 | reverse complement strand
GCCTGAAAATAGTATGCATATATTCAATATCAAGGAGGTTATAATCGAGAATAACCAGAGATATAGTCTTATTAAGCAGGTGATACCCATCTCCTGCTGAGATCTGTGATGTATACAGCTTTGAGTTATAATACAGAATTCTCCTCCTTATTGCCGGATGATCCCTCAACTGAATTTCCACATCCACCTGAACCCCTGAATCCAGGACTATCCTGATGTCCAGTATTCCGGTTTTATCTCCGGCCTTCTGCTTAAGAAGAAAGGGATCTTTAATTTTGATGTCTTCAATTGGGATCTGAAGCATGGCCCTTAGAAAGGCTATTGTGATCTCTTTGTTCTTCTCATCTCCAAATAACAGCCGAAAGGCAAAGTCGTTTTTTGGAGACATGATGAAGGAGCCATCCGGTGTGGCTATTTTAGGTGGGAAGTTACGTTTTGTCATGATAAAAATCCGGTTGAATAATGCCTGAATTTCAAAACTTCATTAATATCTCAGATATTCATTGATATAGCTCTTCTCAGGATTTCTGAGATGGTATATGGATCAGGTCTCTGTGGTATTCATAGCAACAAAAAATCAATCAGGGAACAGAATGGGTGTCTGTCCACCTCTTCTGTTTCATTTCCCTGTGCTCTTTTTCTGCCTTATTTTTCTGTGCTATCTCTCTGCAATGGTGAAAGAGATCTTATAATTATGCCGGCCCGTTCTTCTGATATTCATCGTCCGGAAGTTGTTGCCGTGTTCTTTAATGATGTCTGACACTCTCTTTGGAAGTAAAAAGAGAGGATACATCCCGCCGTCAAGTTCTTTTCCGGTATCAGCTGCTTTATTGTAACTGCTTACAGAACTGGTTGCCTTGCCTGAGCTTTTTGCAGGACAGGCTTTCTCGTTAGGATCGGTTTCCTCATTAGGACCGGTCTCCTCCTTAGGGCTGGTTATGAGTTCTTTTCCTGGATCAGAAATGTAATATTTTTCTGAATCTGTTATGGATTTGAGGTTGGAGTTCGGTTTGTATCCGAAGTTGTTGCCGTAATTCCTGCCATTATTACTGGCCGGATATGCCGTTCCGGTTCCTGCCCCACATCCGGCACAAATTCCGGTATCACTCACGATCATATCTCCTGTTTCAGCCTCAAAGTCATAATAGACAGCTTTTAATCTCTCTCTCACTTCTCCTTTATCACCTCCCTTTAATTCCTCTGCTCTCTTTTTTCCTGAACTTTCTGCTTTTTTTAATTCCTCTGCTCTTTCTTCTCTTTCACTTTCTCCTCTTACGTTCAGGTCCGCTGATTCATCATCCACATTTACTCTCATATTTTCTGTCCCCTTTTTGACTGATTTTTCTTCAACCGATTCTGACACCGTTGATTTCACTGCCGTTGATTCAACTGCCGTTGATTCGTCTTCCGGCCCTTTTCTTCTCTCATCTCTCTTCCCTTCCGGTTCATCATCCACATTTACTCTCATATTTTCTGTCCCCTTTTCGGCTGATTTCTCTTCAACCGATTCTGACGCTATTGATTTCACTGCTATTGATTCAACTGCTGCTGATTCTAACGTAATTGATCCAACTGCCTTTGATTCGTCTTCCGGTCACTTATTCTCTTTTCAGTTTCCGGTTCCGTTGATCTCTGATTATCATAATCTGTTAATCTCCCAGGTCTCACTGCCGGTTCTCCTGATTGTGTTTGTCTCTTTTGTATAAGAACTGTTTCCGCGTGGAGTGAAAGTAAAAACTCAATTTTTTGAGTTTTAAATCCTTAAAAGCTTCATTAAAAACTTCATTAAAAGAATATATTATTTATGGGCTGTGTATATTGCCCCTGAATTGAACACATGTTCAGTTTGACACTGAACATCCTTTCCGGCAGGTCATGTCTGTAAATTGTCTTTACATAATCTGTGCATATCCTACACCTCATCCATACATGATCTATACCTCATCTATACATTGCCAGTACATGAACTTCTTTTTGGATTGTGGGTATATTATGGTTCCAGCGGTTTCTGCCTGCTGTGAATACCCGGAAGGGTATTCCTGATGGCTGAGTTGTTGGCTGAGTTGTTAGCCGGGCTGTCGGTTATTGACTATTGTATTTGCTGTTGGCTATTAGCTGTTGCATTAGCGAAAAGCCCTGAGGTCAGGGCGTGTCCTCAAAGTGATACTTTCACAGGGTTTCACAGGGTTTCACAAGGGCCGGCAGGGATTCACAGGGTTTTGCAGGGGTTGCCGGAAAAGTGGAAAAAGGGGTGCCTGGCCCATCCCTTTTTGGTACATATCACATGAGGGTGGGTTCAAGGTAGGATCATCCTCTCTCCCGTAATCAGTTACTCACTCTGCAACATTGAATTTGTAATAATTTCTGAGGCTGTTGCGTGAATAAAATTTGATGGATAAATGTATAAATAATTAGTGGCTGTGGGACAATATTCTCCAAAAACCAGACAATTGTCCTGTAAAATTATCTTATTGTCTATAGAAAAATAACCGTGCAACAGCCTCTTCTCATAAGTCCATTACACTATTCAATGTAGTCGATTTTATTTTCCGGAGGATTCTCTTTCAGATATTTTTCTCCATACCAGCATATTAAATAAAGGCCACCAATGTAGATAACTGCAAAGAACAGTAACAGCGTTGTATTCAGCTCAATTTCATATTGTACATTAAGGTAGGCACCATAACAGAAAGAAAGAAGAGCAATTATGACCTGAGCTGCTATTAATGAGAAGATAAAGGATAATATTCTTTCCCTGTGCTGTTCAACAATTTCGTGTCTTTTTCCCGGAGGAAACAGTTTCTTAAAAGAAACCTGATCTTTGGAAGGATTTCCATGAATTCTGATTACAAGCAGCGTACCCATTGTCGTAGCTACAATTGTGAATGCAATGAATGCATCAAGCGTAATCTGCAAAGAATTCAGTATTAAGATGTACGATGACATCAAAGGTACAGAAACTAAAAAATAAACCTTTAATATCTTCTTTTTCCTTTGCTTTTCATTATTTGTTTTGTAATTATGATATACCCCTATAAAAGAAATTTGCTCTGATAACCAGGGAAGAACATAAAATATTGTCAGACAGAAAAATATTACAAGCAATAAGGATATTGTTGGAGGATATAAAAAACCGGATAGTTCATCCATCATAACTACTTATTATGAATTACCTGACTCTTTTTGCTTATATATACATTAAAAAGTACAAATGCATACATAAATCCAAGACCTATGAGCAATGAATTCGACAGCATTGCAATTATACTTGCAGAGCCTAAAAACAATTGTAATCCAGCTGTAATTATATTTGATAATACCATAGCAATCAGAATTTACAGATATATATATTGTATTTTCTATTATTAATTCTTTGCTTGTTCTTCAAATATTTTCTCCCGGTGATTGATATTATTGGATTATTATGGGTAAAACCCAACCCTTTGAATTTGAAGATCCAGCCTATACCTTTGAGTCTCATCTGAAGCTATTTATATATAATTAGTTTTTTGCCAAAAGAAGTTGTTTTTGCAGTTAATTTAAATGACTCTTCTCCAATTTTCTGAAAGAGTATATTTACCTGATATTTGTAGCGTTCATAGCGACAAAAATTGACCCGGGCACAGAAGGGGTGCCTGTCCACCCCTTCTGTGACCTATCCTATTGGGGGTGGGTTCAAGGGAGGGGTCTCCCCTCCCTTGCATTGGATCCCTCTTAATTATGGAAGAGGAGTATTGACCGGAGGTTATTTTAATTTGTCCCTTATTCAAACTATCATTTATGTTTAAGGACTCTTCTCCAATTTTCTGAGGAAACATATTGGTTAGATCTTTGTAATGTCCATAACAACAAAAATCAATCCGGGCACAGAAGTGGTGCCAGTCCACCTCTTTTTGTGACCTGTCGCATGGGGGTGGGTTTTAGGAGAAGAGGGAGATTCCTTTCTCCCGTAATCAGTCACTCACCCTTTAATGTTTAACAGAACTTTTCACAAGAGCAAAAAATAGAATATGTCCTGTTTTGTCAGTAGAATATCACAAATTGTATATTCTGTAGCAATTGAGGCTGTTGCGTGAATAAAAATTAATAGACAAATGAATAAATGATTGGTACATTTGGGTAAAGTATTGGCAACAAAAAAACAATTGTCGTGCGAAATTATCTTATAGTCTACAGAAAAGTTACCATGCAACAGCCTCAATTGGACAGTAAATCCGTTTAGGATAGCCGATTATATGATCCTGAACAATAATTCCGGCAGTATTGCATAAGTCCTGCTTTGATGGTTAAATTAATATCGGTCCTTTGCATATAATATTATAAGTGAAAAGAGGATGGGTGAGCCGACTATGAATAAAGTAATTAATAAATCAGAATATAACATTTCACGGGGCAAAAGAACTGTAAAGCCGGATGAAGGGCTAAACAAATTTGAGAGAGAGGCCCTGCAGGATACTTTAAGACGTCATAAAGTTTCATTCAGAGAGCTTGCAAAACACTAAAGTTCTTTTCCGGGTTCTTCCTTAACGTTATTTTTAAGCCATTCCTCTACATCATCAACTGAAAGTTCATATCCACATTTTTTTACGTTATATGTTGCAACATTTATTGTAAAATTTTTAATTTCTTCCTCCGAAGCCGAAATTAACAGGTTTTTTGTGGCCAACACATTTTCAGCAACTGCTGTTCTTTTGTTCCCCTGAAAAAAAGGATGTTATGTAGTAATTTTATAATATAGCCAGGCTGCATGTTCAAAGAGATTATTCTTCCAGTTCCATTCATTGACGATATAATCCAGTGTTCCCTGATCCCGGATTTTGCCCTCCATCCCAATATCTTCAGGGAGATCACTACTTAGAATTATCTGTGACTGAATATCAGTCAATTTCCTTGCAGTTGGTTCAATCATAAATATACCACTTATTTTATCCCTATAGTCTCTCCAATAATCAAAATTTTAGTTTTTAATCTGTTTTTATTTATTCTAATCACTTTTAATCATTATAACTCTTCTCAAATTTTATGAGATAATATATTGACCAGTTCTTTTTAGTGTTCATAACGACAGAATGAGCACATCCGGGTATAGAATGGATACCTGGGTCTCCTTTTTGGGACATATCGCAAGGGGAAGTCAGGTGGGGGAGTCTTTTTCTCCGCTTCTACTACCTGACATCCAGTGTTTACAGAGTGTTTCAGCAGGACATATGGAAACCAGATAAAGCACTTCGGTGCATATATGAGGTATCACAGACATGAAACCATAATTTCCGGATGTGATTCGTCAAAAAAATGATTGGATTGATGTCTGTAATGTTAATGATTAATAATCTCAAGTGTGGGCACTCTTGAAAAATCTTTAGTATTATTTGTCAAAACCTTTGCACCGTGATAAAGGGCAATGGCTGCAATCAGTTTGTCAAATTTACCAATCGGAGTTCCTTTCTTTTCAAGCCTTGCTGATAGTTCCCCATATGCCGGATAATAATCATTATTGAATTCAAAAACAGGGATTACACTCAGAATGTCATTTATTTTCTTTATATGGATAAGCATAAAACCCCTTGGTCTTTTGCCAAGAAGCTCTTCTGAATTCCCATCTTTTCATTTCCGCAAGTTCACAGGTTTTTCCGGACGGTAATATTCCCCTCTGATACGGGGCAAGTGCAAATTCCTGCTTAAGCTCTGCCTGTAAGTTATCCGGAGGAAGGCTAATGCCTGGATGATGTGCTGAGGGACTGTTATGGTTATTTCTGTCATTTTTGTCTCTCTGAATATATTAGCTGGTGAATTAGACTCACGAATTAATAAATATGACTCTCTTCTGACATACTGCAATGCTCTGAATTCTGAGCTATCTTTACTCTTCTGAGATGGTCAATTATATAGCATTCATAACGACAGAATGAGCTTATCCGGACACAGAATGGATGCCTGGGCCACCCATTTTGAAACTTATTTAATAGGGTGGATTTTAGGAGACCTTTTTCTCCGCTGACACAGCTTTTGCAGCCATCATTAATTCCTCCTTTGTTGCTCTGATTAAGAAATATCATTCATAGGTATTTCCGGATTGTTCTTATGTTGTTTATCATCTGAAAAGTGAGGGTGTAGAAGGTCCGGAGAAAGTATGAACAATGCCGGGATATAAAAATGTCTGTGAAAAATATATTTCCGGAGGATTATAGATTAACTCCGGGTTTTTATTCGGATTCAACTTCAGATCTAAGGTGTAATATTTCATCTTCAGAAAGTTTAGTCACCGTCATTATGAAATCGTCATCCATTCCAAGTGAGATCAGGCTTTTTGCCTGATTGATGCGTTCTTCTATAATTCCTTCTTCTCTCCCTTTTATTTCTCCTCTAAGCTCTCCTCTCTCCTCAGCAGCCTGCATCCTGAGATCAACCTCAATTATCTCGGTTATTCTCTCTTCATATGCCCTTCTGCTCTCTTCATCTTCACTCATATCACGTAAGCGGTCATACGCCTTTGCGACTTTGGGTTCAGCATCTGCGGCCATTATTAATTCCTCCTTTGTTGCTGCATTAAGAAACATCAGCCACGGTATTTCCGGATTGTTTCTATGTTGTTTCTGATGATATTTAAGTTTTGGTAGTTCAACAATATGCACTTCCTGGACATCTGTAAGTTCTATCTCATTATCCTGGTCATAATGCCTGAATGTAGTATGCATCGGTTCAACCTTAAAGAGATTATAATCGAGAATTACCAGAGAGATGGTCTTTTTAAGTAAATGATACCCGTATCCGGATGAGAGCTGCGATGTATACAGCCTTGAGTTATAAAACAGCACCCTCTCCCTGATTGCCGGATGATCACTCAGCTGAATTTCCACATCCACCTGCACTCCTGAGTCCAGAACAATCCGGATGTCCAGTATCCCCGTTTTATCTCCGGCCATCTGCTTAAGAAGAAAGGGATCTTTTATCTTAATGTCCTTAACCGGAATTTTAAGCATGGCCCTTAAAAAGGCTATTGTGATCTCCTTGTTCTTCTCATCCCCAAACAGCAGCCGAAAGGCAAAGTCGTTTTTAGGAGACATGATGAAAGAGCCATCCGGTGTGATAATTTTGGGTGGAAAGTTTTGTTTTGTCATGATAAAATCCGGTTGAATAATATTTTAGTCTCAAAACTCCATGAGAATTTCAGATATGCTTTAATATTTCAGCTATACATTAAAATCTCAGATATATATTAAAATCCCGGTTACATATTTAAATCTCTTTTCTTTTGGCAATCCAGGAATAAGATAATCCAGAGAGGGTTTAAAGGAGGAGTAAACAGATTCAGAGCCGGTTGGGGATTTTTAATACGTCATTAACATTAGTCCCGTTACACGAATTAACAGATAAGCGTTTTTATTATCAAAACCCTGACACATACGTGGGCGTATGTGCGTATTGTTGGGATTAATCAGTGATTGATTATTTCTGAAGGAGAGAGGACTCTTTCAAAGTCTTTTGTATTGTTGGTAACAAGCTTTGCGTCATGGTAGATGACAATCGCTGCCACAAGCTGATCAAACTTACCTATAGGAGTTCCTTTTTTTCCAGGTTTTGCAGATATATCTCCATATATACTATAATATTCATCGGAATGATCAATTACACTGATGTCAGCCAAAATCTCATTTATAACCTAACTTCCCGCCATTGTTAGGCACAGCACCTTAAAAAATGGCTAATTTACAGGCCATTTCTTAGGATTAAATGCGTTATAGGGCACGAAATTTAAATAAGGCAACTCATATCATGTGCCTAATTTATAAGCGCATTATTTTGTAAATGACGAGCAATATACCAGCATTATTCAATTTCAAGCCCATTTTAGATCCATGTGCTTAAATTTCCGGGAGTTCAGGTTGGAGACATGATGAATGAGCCGTCCGGTGTGGCTATTTTGGGCGGAAAGTTACGTTTTGTCATGATAAAAATGGGTGCCTGGCCTGCTATTCTGTGACCATATTTCAAATGGAGTGCGTAGAAGGGAAGGGTCCTTCCCTTCTCTTGTCATCAATTGCTTTGTGTATTTCACAGGTTTAAGCAGTTAATATTGCCGGTTAGAAAAATATAAGTCCCGAAAGGGATTTTGCAGATGGCTTTATGGCCCAACTTCAGATCTAAGTTGAGAAATCTTTTCCGGAGATAACTTAGTTGCTTTTATTATAATATCATCGTTCATTCCAAGCAGTATCAGGTTCTTTGCAGTATTAATAATCCCTTCTTCTCTCCCTTCTTCCCTTCCTTCTTCTCTTCCTTTTATTTCTCCTCTGATTTCTCCTCTGATTTCTCCTCTCTCCTCAGCTGCCTGCATCCTGAGATCAACCTCGATTATCTCGGTTATTCTCTCTTCATATGCCCTTCTGCTCTCTTCATCTTCACTCATATCACGTAAGCGGTCATACGCCTTTGCGACTTTGGGTTCAGCATCTGCGGCCATTATTAATTCCTCCTTTGTTGCTGCATTAAGAAACATCAGCCACGGTATTTCCGGATTGTTTCTATGTTGTTTCTGATGATATTTAAGTTTTGGTAGTTCAACAATATGCACTTCCTGGACATCTTTAAGTTCTATCTCATTATCCTGGTCATAATGCCTGAATGTAGTATGCATCGGTTCAACCTTAAAGAGATTATAATCGAGAATTACCAGAGAGATGGTCTTTTTAAGTAAATGATACCCGTCTCCGGATGAGAGCTGCGATGTATACAGCCTTGAGTTATAAAACAGCACCCTCTCCCTGATTGCCGGATGATCACTCAGCTGAATTTCCACATCCACCTGCACTCCTGAGTCCAGAACAATCCGGATGTCCAGTATCCCCGTTTTATCTCCGGCCATCTGCTTAAGAAGAAAGGGATCTTTTATCTTAATGTCCTTAACCGGAATTTTAAGCATGGCCCTTAAAAAGGCTATTGTGATCTCTTTGTTCTTCTCATCTCCAAATAACAGCCGAAAGGCAAAGTCGTTCTTTGGAGACATGATGAATGAGCCATCCGGTGTGGCTATTTTGGGCGGAAAGTTACGTTTTGTCATGATAAAAATCCGGTTGAATAATATTTTAGTCTCGAAACTCCATGAGAATCTCAGATATCCACTAATATTTTTGGTATTCATTAATATAATATATAGTCGCCGATATTTCAGCCAGTCATTAATATTTCAGGTATGCTTTAAAATCTCAGTCTTATATTAGAATCCGAATTGTATATTTACATATCTT
Source organism: Methanoplanus limicola DSM 2279 (assembly GCF_000243255.1). NCBI lineage: Archaea > Methanobacteriati > Methanobacteriota > Methanomicrobia > Methanomicrobiales > Methanomicrobiaceae > Methanoplanus > Methanoplanus limicola. Next base: position 291,446 of record NZ_CM001436.1, on the reverse strand, counting down.
TTCTTTAAACAGTTCCGGGAAAAATATATCCGGATACGGATTGTTGCCTGCCTACCCCCTTTTAAGACCTATCACATGAGAGTGGGTTTTAGGAGAAGAGGGATATTCCTTTCTCCCGTAATCAGTTACTCACCCTGTAATGTTTAACAGAACTTTTCACAAGAGCAAAAAATAGAATCTGTCCTGTTTTGTCAGTAGACTTTCACAAATTGTATATTCTGTAGCAATTGGACAGTAAATCCGTTTAGGATAACCGATTATATGATCCTGAACAATAATTCCGGCAGTATTGCATAAGTCCTGCTTTGCTGGTTAAATTAATGCCGATCCTTTGCATATAGTATAATAAGTGAAAAGAGAAAGGGTGACCCGACTATGAATAAAGTAATTGATAAATCAGAATATAACATTCCACGGGGCAAAAGAACTGTAAAGCCGGATGAAGGGCTAAACAAATTTGAGAGAGAGGCCCTGCAGGATACTTTAAGACGTCATAAAGTTTCATTCAGAGAGCTTGCAAAACACTAAACATTTTTCCAGGTTTCTTCCTTAAAATCAGAACCAGGAGAAGTATTGATAAAGCATTCAGGCAAAGAACTTCTCCGCTAACAAGAAACAGATAAAATAATTAAAGAGATTGAATGATGGTTATATGTTTCAGATGAACAATTGAACATTGAGTTCTCCCGGAGATAATATGGAATATATAATAACAGAACAGGAAATTGAGAAACTAATCAGCGAGCGAAAAATTATTCCGGCAGATTTTCATAAAATACTTGGAAATGTGAGAATTAAAGGTGGCCATAAAGAATGTTCATATAAGTCAGTTTAAGGGATCTGGACTGAAAAATTGCATACATTTTTGAGTGTACGTATTAATTAGTAATATTTTCCGATTAAATTAACAGGATTTAGAAATTCTAAAAGAAGATACTTCGCGCAGATTAGGAAATAAGAGGTAAAATGTTGCTATCTCAAGCCATTTTCTAAGCTGTATTATGTCAAATGTAAAATAATGGCATATTAAACGTATTTTTAGAATTTTTGAATACAGCTATCGCTAAGGCTAACGACTCAAATATTGTTGGATTGACTTCTACTCTTTAAAAGCCAACAAATTTGAGTGAAATTCGGTCGTATCCTTTATGTCGGCTACATGCAAGTCGCCGCAATGAATCTTCCAGTTTTTTCCATCTTTCACCAACACTCTCTTTTCCAAAGATACTCTGATCAATGATACTCAGGAACTCGTGAGCTTTCTCTGCAAAAACTTTAGACCATAACAATGGACCATAACGAGGTTTTTCATCTTCATCAAGTGATGCTACCATTTTTTGTACAGATTTCTGCTCAAAACAAGCCTTATTAACATAGAATAGGCATGGATCAGAGCAAGCGGTTCCCTGGCTAAAAGAAATTTCCCAAGATCATAGTCACTTTTCATCTCCTTGAATAACAGCTCAATTATCCATCGATACCGATATAGCTGATAAATCTCGTCCTTTTTGTAAGCATCACCAGGTAAGTTTGTTACATAATTATGCCAAATCTTGTCATTTTCATCCCAGAAACAGACGACTCTGAAATCTGCATTAATTCTTTTTTTGCCCCATGGTTTTTCTTTATCTCTTCCAGTAAAGGTGCATATTAGCTCAATTTCATCGCTTTTTGGAACTTTCTCAAGAAAGTCTCCTAAATTCATTCCTTTTTCAAAAATACTATCAAAAATCTTAGATTCTGATACAATTTCTTTTAATTTTGGTTTTGGCTGAATTCTTGACCCGACTACAAAAAATCCTCCTCTTTCATTGATGTTTGCCAAAACATAATGCGAATAATAGCCTAAATCAAAAAGGAAAAGAACGTCTTTTATGTTCCCATCAATCCTGATTTTCTTGTAGTCATGCGTTTTTTCATCAGTAATTTCAAATGATTTAAGTGAATGTGATACAGCACTATATACTGCATGAATTTTCAATCCCGCAGCTTCACTACGTGATCTTGCCGGTGGAAATTCCTCTGCAAGTTTTTTGCTCAATCGAACGATGCTGCTGTCCTGTATCAAGATATCTTTCAGGATCCCAACCGGACCCTTTAATCTTGCAGGTGAATCTGCAAAGGTTATATTGATATAGTGATCCAGCATCGCTCGTAAGAAAGAGCCATATTACTGTCAAAACGATTGTGAAAACTCTGATATCTAATCTCTTTTGTCCCTGCAGATTTCCCACCCAGGTCTTGATAGTCACGATGAATTTCTTCAAGTGTAGGTTTACAGTGACTACTGATTCCAAAAATAAGGACGTATAAGAGATATGTCGGATCTAATTTCCTCATTCTCTTAATAAATCCATTACTGCGTGCCTTTTCCATAATAACTTCAGGAGGGAGTAATTTCTCCTGCCAATTCCTCAGGGAATTGTTATCATCTTTTTGCTGATGATTCATATTTCCAGGTTCCGCGAAGCGGCGCGCGAAAGTATATAAAGGTTCCGATCTGTTGTGGGGTGTGGGATTATTGGGGAGTAATACTCAAAAATGAAATATTGATGACTTCACGCTAAAAGTGACTTATATGAAAGAATGTTCTATGGAAATTTCCGGAGAATCAGGCTCTAAGTTCAGGTTTTTATTTCGTCAGAGCAGATTCAACCAATTTGATTTTTCTGTAATTCTTATGTACTACATACCAAACACAAATATATTATTCAGGCTAAGAAGGTACAATGGTAAGAGCCACCAGCATGAAAATCATATAGAGCATGACGGAAAAATATATGGTTTCCACATCCATAAAGCGACTCAGAGATATCAGGAACGTCCCGGGCTAAGAGAAGATGGATTTGCTGAAATTACAGACAGGTACTCCGATTATCGTATGGCTGTGATGTGTATGATTAAAGACTGCAACATGACTTTTGAAGATGGATCAAGACCTGTATCACTATTTGAATGGAGTATAAATGATGATGAACATTGATTCAGTTCAGTCGCTCTTCAGGGAATCAGTATGTAGCCGGATATCTCTGGAGGCTGAAGGATTAAACCGTTACAGGGTATTTACTCCCTTTTGTTTTGATGATGGTGACTATCTTTCAATAGTACTTAAAAGAGAGAGGGACGGGAGAACTGTACTTTCCGATGAAGGCCATACATTAATGCATCTCTCCTATGATACAGAATATTCCAAAATAATGAAAGGAAACCGGCTAAAGTTAATTAACAATGCCCTTGCAGCTTATATGATTGATGACCGGGATGGTGAGCTGATAATTTATGTTGAAGATGATGATTATGGTGGTGCATTTTACAATTATATCCAGGGCCTCTTAAAGATAATAGATACTTCATATCTCAGCCGGGAAATTGTCAGGTCCACATTTCTGGAAGATGCAAAAGATATGTTTCTTAGCAGAATTAATAAGGAGTATTTATCGTTTGACTGGCATGATCCGGTGTATGATAAGGATAAGATTTATTCTGTTGATTGTAAGATTGAGGGGCATGATGAGCCGATATTTGTCTTTTTCCTCAATTCTGATACTAAAGTCAGAGACTCAACCATTACCATTCAGAGGTATGAGCAGATTGGTGAGAATTTTCATTCATTGTGCATATTTGAGAACCAGGAAGAGATTAATAGAAAGGCCCTTGCAAGACTCACAGATGTCTGTGAGAGACAGTTTTCCAGTCTGTCTATGAATCAGAACAGAATAATTGATTATATAAGTCGCTTTATGCCAAAATCAGCTAAGGTTTAAATTATTGATTAGGACCGGGTTTGAATCATTAATAGAGGCAACCATGTCATAAGAATCATTTCTCTTATCATCGTTGCCTACTTACGGATTTTACCGGGAGTGGTTTTAAGTATGATTCTTGTTGTCCCTTCAACATTTCCTGCTGGTTTTGCAATTATCGGAAGAATTTTACCGGAGAATCTTTTTTTATGGAGACTCTTTGTTTTCGGGATATAGTTTACAGCCGGAAAATTTGTTCCGGGCGGGTTTTCATCTGTAATATCTGGCATGATTATTCTGTTACACGGAGTAACAGATATACATTTTTATCAAAACCCTGACACATACGTGGGCTTAAGTGTGTATTGGTGGGATTAATCAGTGATTGATTATTTCTGAAGGAGAGAGCACTCTTTCAAAGTCTTTTGTATTGTTGGTAACAAGCTTTGCGTCATGGTAGATGACAATCGCTGCCACAAGCTGATCAAACTTACCTATAGGAGTTCCTTTTTTTCCAGGTTTTGCAGATATATCTCTATATATACTATAATATTCATCGGAATGATCAATTACACTGATGTCAGCCAAAATCTCATTTATTTTCTCTATTGAATTCCGGACATCCTGTGTTCTGTAGGCTCCATAGTATAGCTCATAAACATTGACAAAACCTGTATTGTATGTTTCCCCACTCTTTAACAAATCATCAGGAAAGTTCCGGGCCTCCTTTTGTCTGGTATTATTCCGGCTTCTGATTAGATCGATTAAAAAAGTACTGTCAGGGACGATCATTCAGTCATTACTCCTCTATTAATTAGTCTTCTTCAACGCTTTTGGCCATAATGTCGGCATCTTCGTCAGAGAGATGACCAATTCTGTCAAGAGCTTCCTGTAATTCTTCCGGAGTTCTGATCCCTGGAATGGTTCTAAGAATAACACTTGAAAAGCTCTCTTCCTCACTTTTTTTCCATTTATTTAATCTCTCATATGCTTCTTCTGAAAGACTTACCGTTTTTGATGCCATAGAAGCTGTTGCATGGTTCTTTTTCAATATACAATGAGGACAATTTGTTTAATAAATGAGTAATTATTATCCAATTTCAGCTAATATACTTCAAATAATTGATACTATTGTCCTCAAGATTTCATTCGTGCAACAGCCACTGTATATACAGTAAATAATCTAAAAAAGTTTTTTCCCTAAGTGAACATATAGCCTGACTGGCATAGAAGGTGTCTGAAACATCCCTTTTTGCTACCAAAATGCTGCGGGGGGAGGGTTAGTTTAAAGGATAATGATCATTCTTAATTCTCACTAAATGCCTGTGATTTTTTATAGATCGGACCTGCGCAATATTGCCAATTAGAAAATCAAAGCATTTTAGCAGGACTTAAGCAGCACCATCATCAGGGACAGTGTAATTATTTACGCCAAGAATCCCTTAATTGTGTCAAATGAAGCTGATATGAAAGAATATAGTGAATCATATTCCATTTGAACGATAAATGTTGCTGCTGTGGCAAGGAGTGTTAAAAGAGCAATGATTCCAACATAAATTGATATTCTTTTCATTGATTCGTTAATCTGTAGTGTTTCTTCAACACACACATTAGAATATATGTTCTTTAATTCCTGGGCAAGAATATCTACAGACATTATGGCATTTTCAAATATTTTAGGGAGCATATTACTTTCATTAGTATCATTGCCATAAAAATAGGTTACAAAGTTCTGACCATACAAGTATTCTCCTTTTGCCTGACGTATGAATTTTTCTGCCACAGACATATACTTCAAACGGTTTTTTGCTATACTTTTTTCATTTTTAAGCTTATTTCCAACCATTTTGAGATAATCCGGAATCCATTCGTGATAATATCGTATTTTGTCAAGATACCATTGAACAACTCTTTCGCATGCTTCTTTTTCAGTCTCAACATAATAAAGGCGTGTCATGATTGAAGATGATTCTGTCATTTCCGGAGTGTGATGTGTATGAGTGTGATATATTTCCCTTAATATCTCAAACGCCTTCCCCATTACAGTTTTTTTGATATTAAGTATGATTTCAGAATTCTTACCATCGTCCGATAGAAAAAAGTAAACCATTTTTAATGTAATAAGCCCTTTGGGGTTTATATTTTCGACCTTAACTGTGGCTATTCTGAGTAACTCCGGATTTCCATCTGTAAAAGAGGCATTTTGGAATATATGGACAGAATTAATATGTTGATTTTTGTTTTTCAGAGAGAAAATGAAGAGACCCGGCATATTAGAATTTTCACCTGTCTCAAATAGAGGATACTTGAGGGTAAGAAAATTTTCATCATCTGTTCCACCTGTTCGTAACTTATCTAAATCAATATTGATTAATTCATTTTCTTCAGTAAAAAGAGATTTTTTTCTAACAAATGGATTACTTAGTGATATGTCACCATTTAGATTCGGAATCCAGCCTATACCTTTGAGTCCCATCTGAAGCTATTTATATATAATTAGTTCTTTGCCAAAAGAAGTTGTTTTTGCAGTTAATTTAAATAACTGGGGATTAACTCCAATTGACATCATACCCATGCTGGCAAGACGTTCTACATCATCTTTATCCTCTGGCTTAAGGTAGTCTCCTGAGCTATATCTCTCTAAGATTTGCATATCTTTTTCAACTGTCCTAAAAGACATATCAATCACTTACCATACTATTTTTATTCAATTATGTCGTATTAATGTATAAGACTTATGTTAAAGCATCAGAATTTTTAAGGTAGTGTCTAATTCAGAAAAATTCAATATCCTTCTTCATTTTCTCAGCCTCTTCCTCTGATAGGTGATACTTTGCTTTCCTGAGAACCTCACCAACATCCCTGTGTTTTGGGAGAAGCCTTAAAACTTCCTCTGAAAAACTCTCATTATCGTTTATCTTCCACATTTTTAACCGGTTGTATGCCTCCTCTGTGAGACTTACTGTTTTTGATGACATATTTACATATAATGTATTATCTCTGAAATAGTATTTACCTTAATGACCGGCATTGACAATATTGTTGGGGGATATAATAACCGAATTGTTTATCCATCATAGCTACTTATTCTGAATTACCTGACTCTTTTTGCTTATATATACATTAAAAAGTACAAATGCATACATAAATCCAAGACCTATGAGCAATGAATTCGACAGCATTGCAATTATACTTGCAGAGCCTAAAAACAATTGTAATCCAGCTGTAATTATATCTGATAATACCATAGCAATCAGAATTTAAAGGAATATATTGTATTTATATTGATCATTGTCTGTTCTGTTCTTTTAGAAGTTTATTTATTTCTATTTTGAATTCCAAGTAATGTTTAGTTTTATTTTCCTTTATTCTCTCCTCAATGAACTTTTCAATGCGGGAATTAATAAACCTTTCCAACGTTATTCATATAATCTCTTCTGCATTACTGGTCTCTTCCCAGAAATACATCTACATCTTTATTTGATATGTTCATTTTGCCAAACATATGACTTTTAGAGAATATCTGGTCTCCCCATTGATCTAATATATATCTTAGAGCGGATAACTCCAGACCTACAACAATTAGTGCCCCCGCTATCGGATTGAATGAATAACATTCACAGATATTATATGCACCATATGCTGATACAAGGATTGATCCTGTATATAGCACCATAAATATTATTGTTTTTGGAAATGAGTTTGCTTCACATTCAAATATTGGCATTTATTTCTCCACAAATAATGTGGATATGCGGTTTTCAATCATATATACCCATTACCCTGTCCGTGCTGAAACTATGCAAAGCGAACTCAGTTACCTGAGAAGTAGTTCTCATTACAGCCACCTGCATAAGATTCTGGAGAGGTGCTCCCGATATTAAAACGGTTGGTTCACTCATTGCATAATTTCCGGCTTCTTACTAAATCAACCAGAAAAATGCTGTCAATTACGATCATTTAATTCTCTTCGATGTCTTCAATCATTTTATCGGCTTCCTTATCAGAAAGTGAACTTTCAAATTCATCGAAGGCTTTCCGCAATTCTTCAGGGGTCCTTATTTTTGGAAGAACTCTTAAAATTACATCTGAAAAGCTTTCAGCATCATTTACTTTCCATTTCTTTAATCTCTCGTACGCTTCTTCAGAAAGATTTACCGTTTTTGATGTCATAGTTTACATATAATGTAATTAAGCTAAAAAATGCTTTTTCCCTCAGCGATCATATGGCTTGCCCGGCATAGAAGGGGTGCCTGGCCCACTTCTTTTTGCTACCAAAATCCTGGAGGTAGAGAAGATTGGCTTAGAGGTAGTGAACTTTCTCTATTTTCAGACTGCCTGTGATTTTTTATAGGTAGAACCTGCGCAATATTGATGGTTAGGAAAATCTTCATTCTCTGGCACAAAAAAATAATTGTGCCTTTTAATCTCTTAATGATTAATTATTTCAGGCATGGGCACTCTTGAGAAATCTTTAGTATTATTTGTCACCACTTTTGCTCCATGAAAGAGAGCAATAGCAGCAATCAGTTCATCGAATTTTCCTGTTGGTGTTCCCCTATTTTCAGGATACGATGACAGTTTACCATATTCTGAATAGTAATTTTCGTCAAAACCAAGGACCGGAATTTCACTCAGAATATATTTGAGGGAATCGATTGTTTTTGATTTAGCTTCTGACTTATATATCCCCTTGTACATTTCAAAAATATTTACAAATGTTGTAGCATAAGTTTCACCGCTGCCCTTTATTTCCTGAAAAAGGAGATTTGTTCTTCTGCGATTAGGGTTATTTGAACTCTTCATTAAATCTATGAGGAACGTTGAATCAAAAATAATCATTCAATGTCCTTCTTTAGCTTTTCCGCTTCTTCTTCGGATATTCCAAGGCCTTTTTTTTCAAATTCCTCAAGAATTTTAGAGATGTCACGATGTTTTGGAAGAACTCTGAGTATTATGCTTGAAAAACTTTCCTCATCTGCATTTTTCCATGTCAATAATCTCTCATACGCTTCTTCTGAAAGGCTCACTGTTTTTGATGTCATAGTTTACATATAATGTACTATCTCTGAAATAGTTTTATCCTTAATTGCCGGACACCACAGTCATGCACAGATGAGGTAACCAGACCCACCCATTTTCGGGACATATCACATGAGGGTGGGTTCAAGGTTGGATCATCCTCTCTCCCGTAAACAGTTACTCACTCTGCAACATTGAATTTGTAATAATTTCCCATAAGTCCATTACATTATTCAATGTAGTCGATTTTATTTTTCGGAGGGTTCTCTTTCAGATATTTTTCTCCATACCAGCATATTAAATAAAGGCCGCCAATGTAGATTACTGCAAAAAACAGTAACAGAGTTGTATTCAGCTCAATTTCATATTGTACATTAAGGTAGGCACCATAACAGAAAGAAAGAAGAGCAATTATGACCTGAGCTGCTATTAATGAGAAGATAAAGGATAATATTCTTTCCCTGTGCTGTTCAACAATTTCGTGTCTTTTTCCCGGAGGAAACAGTTTCTTAAAAGAAACCTGATCTTTGGAAGGATTTCCATGAATTCTGATTACAAGCAGCGTACCCATTGTTGTAGCTACAACTGTGAATGCAATGAATGCATCAAGCGTAATCTGCAAAGAATTCAGTATTAAGATGTACGATGACATCAAAGGAACGGAAACTAAAAAATAAACCTTTAATATCTTCTTTTTCCTTTGTTTTTCATTATTTGTTTCGTAATTATGATATACCCCTATAAAAGAAATTTGCTCTGATAACCAGGGAAGAACATAAAATATTGTCAGACAGAAAAATATTACAAGCAATAAGGATATTGTTGGAGGATATAAAAAACCGGATAGTTCATCCATCATAACTACTTATTCTGAATTACCTGACTCTTTTTGCTTATATATACATTAAAAAGTACAAATGCATACATAAATCCAAGACCTATGAGCAATGAATTTGACAGCATTGCAATTATACTTGCAGAGCCTAAAAACAATTGTAATCCGGCTGTAATTATATCTGATAATACCATAGCAATCAGAATTTACAGATATATATTGTATTTTCTATTATTAATTTTTTGCTTGTTCTTCAAATATTTTCTCCCGGTGATTGATATTATTGGATTATTATGGGTAAAACCCAACCCTTTGAATTTGAAGATCCATCCTATACCTTTGAGTCCCATCTAAAGCTATTTATATATAATTGGTTCTTTGCCAAAAGAAGTTGTTTTTGCATTTATTTAAATAACTGAGGATTAACTCCAATTGACATCATACCCATGCTGGCAAGACGCTCAACATCATCTTTATCCTCTGGCTTAAGGCAGTCTCCTGGGCTATATCTCTCTAAGATTTGCAGATCTTTTTTAACTGTCCTAAAAGACATATCAATCACTTATTATACTATTTTTATTCTGTTATGTAGTGTTGATGCATCAGAATTTTTAAGGGATTGGCCAATTTAGAAAATATCCAATAAACTGAAGTAATTGAGAATATTAAACAGGAATTGGCATTATTTGGGCTTTTCATTGCATCAATAGGAAAAGTGGAATCAAATATAATCACTTACTCAATATCCTTCTTCATTTTCTCAGCTTCTTCCTCTGAGAGATGATATTTTGCATTCCGGAGAACCTCACCAACGTCTCTATGCTTTGGAAGAAGCCTTAAAACCTCCTCTGAGAAGCTTTCATTATCGTTTATCTTCCACATTTTTAACCGGTTGTATGCCTCCTCTGAAAGGCTCACTGTTTTTGATGACATATTCACATATAATATATCATTTCTGAAATATTTTTTCCTTAACAACAGAATGAACTTATCCCGGCACAGAATGGGTGCCTGAACCCACTCCATTATTAGATATATCACATGGGAGTTAGAGCCAAGGGAAGGGTATCCCCTTTTTTAATTCGCAATAAACCATTTTACTCACTTCATTACAGGAATCCATTTCACTTTTTTTCCGACAGTTCAGGTTCAGGGACCAAGAATAATCATTAATATTACTCCGGATATCAACCCTCCTGCAAATGAGATGATCAGTTCTACAATGTTCTTTTTTATTCCAAGAAATTTAGAATATCTGTTAAATTGCTCTTTTTTATCACAATCTACAGAATTAAGGATTGAGTGACCTTTCTCCAGTAAATGATAATAGGATTCTATAGATTTTAGTGGTTTTTTACCAATATTGTTTATTTCGTCTCTTCTTGCTATTTTCGCAAGCTCGAAAAACTCGTTGCATTCAGCTAAAAATGATTGTTCTGTGGAATTGGTACAAAATTTTCTGAGATTTGGATCTTTATATATGCCTTCGATCAACTCATGCATCTGAAGCCAGATTAATTTCTGGCAGTCAAGAGTTGCTCTCACGATATGGTTATATGCTTTCTGAAGATTCTCAGCCCTGATTTCCTCATTTTTTTCGTTGGAATATATTGAAAAGTGCATGAAAGCACTTTCCATTTCTATTAATACTTCAACTGGTTTTTGCCCAAGGTAAGCGAGGCAATCTGCATATACAATCAAAAAATAATTGTTAATGAGATAGTTATAATCTTCAGCTGAGATCATGTATGGTGTATGGGCAAAATATTTATTTATTCTTTGATATGAGTTTATCCATGATCTTTCCGGGATTTACAGTCGTTAATTTAAACACACTGCCTCCTTTTGCCATTATAAGATTATCTGAACGTTTGTACTCCAGTTTTTTACCAGTTTTTTCCTGAATGAAACTGTCAATCTCCTCAATAGTTTTAAAATCCTTAATGGTCGCATTATATTTCTTTTCAAATATTAGTGATTTCATATGCGCCTGCACTCTTCCTTTAGTAACTGGATCTATTGCTTTACAATGTCATATAATTTATCAATGGCACGTGTTTTTCGCTATTCTGAAAGTGTTATTGTCAGTATTTTATAAAATATACTGGGGAAGGATATAATCCTGATTTGTCCGGGCGGGTACCGAAGGGATGCCGCTCATTTCCTTCTGTGAACTGGTGTGTATGGAGCGGGTTTCAGCGGAAGTTACCTTCATTCCTCTGTCATTAGCCACTTTGTAGTGCTCAACAGGACTTACGCAATATTGCCAATTGTAATATTGCCAATTAGGAAATCCGGCAATGAGAATGAAGACAAAACCCTGATGCGCACCGGTAATTGCACTGGTAATTGCACCGGTAATTTGTGTGTAGATTTTGTTTTCCAACATTGTTTGTTAAATTTGTTTGTGGGCTTTGTTTTTGGGCTTTGTGCCTGGATTGTGGACTTTGTTTATTTATGCTGGAGGGCTGCGGGGGGTTTGCCCGCACCGCCCTGCGGAGCCTGCGAAGCAGGCGGAGCTGGCGGTGTTGATGGCGTGGCTGATATGGCTGACGTGGTAGCGGAGCGAACAATTGTTAACATTATGGGTGTTGTGAATATTATGGGTGTTGTGAGTGCTGTAAACATTGCGGGAGTGCGTGCTGAGGCACCCTGACTGCTTCCTCTGGACTATTTCCTCTGTTATTGCATATGATGGCTTTTGAGGTTTTGTTACATTATGTTACTCGTCCATTATTCTATGACATTTAACTTGTGGCTATGGTTATGGCTGTGGCTATGGCTATGGTTATGGCTGTGGCTATGGCTGCTATAGCTATGGGTGTGTCCATGTTCAGCTGAGATTGTTTGGTTTTGTCCGGTTTGTCAGGTTTCCGGGGTCGTCTGTGGTCGTCTGTGGTTGCATGTGGGTGTCTGTAACAGGCCTCGCGTGACTTACTGTAACTTTTTGTAACTGCCGTTCTGTCTATTCTTCCTATCCCACGGATGTATTGCAGACGCTTGCAGACGATTGGAGATGATTACATATTTATTGTGCACCGCAGGCAGATTGGAAGTATATGTTGTGGTTCCTGTGGTTTCCGCGGTTTATGTGGTTTCTGCCTGCTGTGAATACCCGGAAGGGTATTCCTGATGGCTGTTGGCCGGGCTGTTTGGCCGGGTTGTTGGTTATTTGCTGTTGTATTTGCTGTTGTATTTGCTGTTGTATTTGCTGTTGTATTTGCTGTTGTATTTGCTGTTGTATTTGCTGTTGTATTTGCTGTTGTATTTGCTGTTGGCTATTAGCTATTGTATTAGCGAAAAGCCCTGAGGTCAGGGCGTGTTCTCGAAGTGATACTTTCGCAGGGGTTGCCGGAAAAGTGGAAGCGGCATACTATAGTTGTGTCAGTGGGTTTATTCATCCGGGTTGTTGTGTCAGTGGGTTTATTCATCCGGGTTGTTGTATCAGTGGGTTCATTCATCTGGTGGTGTCTGAATGAATCAGTTGAGATGGAACAGGGAGCAGGAAGCACAGAGCAGAAATACAGGAGCAACCGGAATACCTTTTATTGGTTATTGTGGTTTTTGCGACTTTTGCGATGATTCCTGTGAGTTGTGACAACTCCACTGATTCATTCAGACACAACCCGGGTGGATGAATCCACTGATACAACTATGATGGGCCATACTTCAACTGCGATGAGTCATGATGCAGCTATAATGCAGCGATAACTCAACCTCAACCTCATCTCAAACTTAATCCTGACTTCGATATCAACCCCTGACTCCAATATCAACTTCTGAATCTACCTAAATATCAAAAGCATTTTTAATTCTTAAGTAGAACATAACTGGTAATAGTCTGGTATATAGTATTGATTGGCATAACCGGGTTACAATGCTATGATATATCCGGAGAGTGATTTCATAATATTTGGTTGGGATAAGTCATTGATTGGGCTAAGTCAGGATAAAGGGGGTTTCAGGGGCAATTGTCTGGCAATCTGACAGGACTGGATGGGAAAGATTCATGCTCGGATGGGGAATATTCATCCTTTGATGGGAATAATTCATACTCATATGTGGAAAATTCATCCTTAGGTGGGAAAGATTCGTCCTTAGATGGGAAAGATTCATCCTTTGATAGGGAAAATTCATCCTTTGATAGGGAAAATTCATCCTTTGATAGGGAAAATTCATCCTTTGATAGGGAAAATTCATCCTTTGATAGGGAAAATTCATCCTTAGGTGGAAAGAGTTCATGCGTCTGTGCAATAATTCCCTGCCTCAATGAAGAGCTTGTCATAGGCAGCCTTATCCTAAAAACCCTGCCGGAGGTTGACAGGGTAATTATAGTGGATGACGGCTCAACTGACAGAACGGCAGAGGTTGCAGAACTTGCCGGTGCCGAAGTTATAAGGTACGAAGAGAACCAGGGCAAAGCCTATGCATTAAAACGCGGCATTGAGGCAGCGCTAGAGAAAGGCTGCACAGCCGCAGTCCTCCTTGACGGTGACGGCCAGCACCACACAACTGATATTGAGAGGGTTCTGGCTCCGGTTATCGCCGGCGAGGCTGATCTCGTAATAGGATCCCGCTTCATAGACTTCGATGATGAAGACGAGGAAGCTGAGGGGGGGAAAGATGAGAGTGAGAAAGATGATGATGGAAATGGAACCAAAAACAACAATAAAGGTAATAACAACAAAAAAACTAAAAGCAGAAGCAATCAATGCAGGAACAAGGTCCCAAAATACCGGCGCCTTGGCCAGGTAACCCTTGACTATGCAACGAACCTGACCTGTGATAAAGAAATCAGACAAAACTCAAACTTCAAATCCACAGATTCGCAGTCCGGCTTTCGTGCCCTTGGCCCCAATGCCCTTGCAAACATGGATTTCATGTCAAACGGATACAACATAGAGTCTGACATGATAACCCACATGCTTGGAAAGGGTCTTAAGATCTGTGAGGTGCCCATCTCAGTCAGATACGATGTCCCAAACAAGCACAAAAAGAACCCAATTACTCATGGTTTTGGTGTCCTGGGAAGTATTGTGGGCAAGATCGGTTACAGCCGGCCCCTGCTAGTATTCGGCATACCCGGCCTCCTCCTATTCCTGGCAGGCCTCGTAAGTGGCGTCTTTGTAATATCCGAATACTACCACTTCGAGATATTTCACTACCTGATGCTGTTTATAAGCTTCAACTGCATTGTTATAGGCATGCTTCTGATAACGTCAGGGTTGATACTAAACTCTCTCTCATTAATGATGAAAAAGGGTTAATTCATTAAATTTAATTAATTTCCAAGAAAATAAGATATTCGAGGACTTTTGATGGTCGGGATTAATAATAAAATTATGGTTCTGGGTGCAAATGGCATGCTGGGACATAAATTAATACAGGTTCTTTCCAGGGATTTTGAAGTAGTGGGTACAATCAGGAAAGGTTCAGATAAATATTCAGAATATCCTTTTTTTAAAGATGTTAAATTAATAGAAGGGATAACAGCAGACAGATTCAATACTGTTTCAGAAGTGATTCAAAGAGAAAATCCAGATTTTGTTATTAATTGCATCGGAATAGTAAAACAGTTACCTGAAGCTCAGGATGCCATTCAGTCAATATCAATAAATGCTCTATTTCCACACCAATTGGCCAGTATTTGTGAGAGTACTGGTGGAAAACTAATTCATTATAGTACAGATTGTGTATTTTCGGGGAATAAAGGTGGGTATAAAGAGAACGATTTTCCGGATGCAAATGACCTTTATGGCAGAACTAAATTTCTTGGAGAAGCTAATTATCAAAATAGTCTTACACTAAGAACTTCAATTATTGGAAGAGAATTAAATGAAGGGCACAGTCTTGTGGAATGGTTTATCTCTCAAAATGGTGGGTCTGTTAAAGGCTTTAAAAAAGCGATATTCAGTGGTTTAACAACTCTTGAGCATGGGAATATTCTATGCAAAATAATAAATGAATCCCCGGATTTAACTGGCGTCTGGAATCTGGCTTCAGAACCAATAAGTAAATTTGATCTTTTAGATTCAATAAAAAAATACTATGGTTTGGATATCACCATTGAGTCAGATGAGAGTTTAGTTATTGACAGAAGTCTTGATGGGTCGTGTTTTAGAAATAGAACCGGAATAATTGTTCCCAATTGGGAAGATATGATTTCGGAAATGTACTTGGATGAAGTAAATTACAATATATGAGGTTTTTAAATGCTTAGTAATAAAACAATATTAGTTACAGGTGGTACCGGTTCTTTAGGTAAAGTATTAATTCGCAGACTTTTATCCGGTGAGATGGGTAATCCAAAAAAAATAATTGTTTTTTCACGTGATGAAGCAAAACAGCATGAAATGCGTGTAGATTATTTAAAAAAATATTCTGCAACAGATGAGATAATATATAACAATTTTAAACGTCTTCTGGATTTCAGAATTGGTGATGTCCGTAATTTCCATAGTGTAAGTCAGGTTCTGAAAAATGTTGATGTTGTATTTAATACAGCTGCTTTAAAGCAGGTTCCTTCATGCGAATACTTCCCATTTGAGGCAGTTCAGACAAACATTGAAGGCCCTCAGAATATAATCCGTGCAATATGTGAGCATAATCTTCCGGTTGAAACAGTAGTTGGGATTTCTACTGACAAAGCGTGCAAACCTGTGAATGTAATGGGAATGACAAAAGCAATTCAGGAAAGAATTTTTATTCGTGGAAACCTTGATACAGAAAATACAAGATTTATCTGTGTGCGGTATGGAAATGTTTTGGCATCCCGTGGTTCGGTTATTCCATTATTCCATGAGTTAATCAGGAATGGTGGACCTGTTACAATTACAACTCCTGAAATGACCAGATTTTTATTAAGTCTTGATAATGCTGTAGATGTTATTTTTGCTGCGGTACGGGAGGGTAAGAGAGGAGAAACATATATTCCCCGTGTACCATCTGCAAAGATCACTGATCTTGCTGATGTTCTTATAGGTGACAGGCCAATAAAAATAGAAGTTACTGGTGTCCGACCTGGTGAAAAGATCCATGAAATTTTGGTTTCTGAAGAAGAAGCTCACAGAACCATAAGAAGAGGAGATTATTATGTAATACTCCCTATTCTCCCTGAAATAGTGGATAATATTATTGAAACTGAAGTGCTTGGTAATGAGTACAGTTCTGCTGATAATCTGATGACAAAGGATGAAACCAGAAACCTGCTGAAATCATACAATCTTCTCCTTGAAGACAATAAAATCCAGGAAGGAGAGCTGATTCGTTGAAAATTATTACTGTTCTCGGAACTAGACCGGAAATAATTCGTTTAAGCAGAATTATTGAAAAACTGGATAAAATATGTGATCATGTTTTGGTTCATACCGGGCAAAATTATGACAAAAATCTGAATGATATTTTTTTTGATGAGCTAAATGTACGTTCTCCGGATTACTATCTTGGAATTCAGGGTAAAACATCAGGTGAACAGATTGGTAAAATCATTGAAAAATGTGAAAAGATTTTCTTAGAGGAAAAACCGGATAAACTTCTTATTTTAGGAGATACTAACAGCAGTTTATCTGCAATTGTTGCAAAAAGGCTGGGAATTCCTGTATATCATATGGAGGCCGGTAACAGATGTTATGATGACAGGGTCCCTGAAGAAGTTAATAGAAGGATTATTGACCATAGTAGTGACATTTTAATGCCATATACTGAAAGAAGTCGTGCTAACCTTTTGCATGAAGGAATTCAGGGTGAAAGAATTTTTGTAACCGGTAATCCAATAAATGAAGTTATTAATTATTATCAGTCTTCAATCGATTCATCTGAAATTTTAACGAAATTGGGTATTAAAAATAATGATTACTTCCTTGTAACTATGCATCGTGCAGAGAATGTAGATTCAGAACCACGTCTTAAATCACTGACTCAGGCACTCCAGAAGTTAAGCGATAAATATGGAATGAATGTTGTATGTAGTACACATCCACGGACTAAAGATCGCATGGAAAAGTATGGTTTGTCGCTTGATAATGACAGAATCCGGTTTTTAGAACCATTTGGTTTTTTTGATTTTGTAAATCTGGAAAAAAATGCTTTCTGTGTGATCAGTGACAGTGGAACTGTTCAGGAGGAGTGCTGCATATTGGGAGTACCAAATGTTACAATCAGGGATGTAACAGAAAGACCTGAAACAATAGAATGCGGCAGCAATATTCTTGCAGGTGCTGATCCCGAGACTATTGAACAGTGTGTACGCTGTGTGATGGAGCAGGAATCAGAATGGATAGTTCCGCCTGAATACCTTAAGAAAAATGTCAGTGACACAGTTATAAGGATTATATTTGGTTATAATCGCCGGACAGCATAATATTTTAGTGGCATAATATGAAAATCCTATTAGTTCAGGAAACAGACTGGCTTGAACGATACCCCCATACACAGCACCATCTGATGGAAAGGCTATCGCTTAAAGGACATAGTATTAAAGTAATAGATTATGCTTTCGACTGGAAAAAGGATAAAGATAAAAAAATCTTTCAGAGTAAACAGGAATTTCATGATGTAAAAAAGATATATGATGGTGCAGGAGTTGATGTGATTCGTCCTTCTGCACTGAGGATCCCTGTTCTGGAATATCCTTATCTTATTATTTCACATAATAATGAAATTCAAAAACAGATCCGGGAATTTAAACCTGATATAATAATTGGGTTTGGAATTCTTAATGCATATGTTGCATCCAGGCTTGCTAAAAAGTATAATATTCCATTTATTTACTACTGGATTGATGCTCTTGATACTTTAATTCCGGAAAAGACATTCCAGACTTTAGGAAGAATAATTGAAAGGAAAAGTATCAAGAATTCCAGGAAATATTTTGTCACAAATGAAAAACTTAAAGATCATATAATTGACCTTGGTGCAGAGAAAGATAAAATCGAGATCTTTAGTTCCGGCATTGATTTCAATGTGTTCAATGATAAAATTGATGGTTCAGCTATCCGTAAGCAATATGGCATAAAAGACAATGAAATAGTTCTTTTCTTTATGGGCTGGATTTATCATTTTTCAGGGCTAAAAGAGATAGCAGAAGAACTAGGCAAAGAGAAAGAATCGGGTAAGTATTCAAACATAAAACTGCTGGTTGTTGGTGAAGGTGATGCATACCCGGATCTTCAAAAACTGAGAGACCAATATCATCTTGAAGATCAGCTCTTCCTTACAGGAAGACAGCCCTACGAAAAGATTCCGGAGTATATTGCTTCATCTGATATTTGTATTCTCCCGGCCTACACTGATGAACCAACAATGAAGGATATTGTCCCAATTAAGATTTTGGAATATATGGCAATGGGTAAACCAGTTATTACAACCAGACTCCCCGGACTAATCAAAGAGTTTGGAGATGATAATGGTATTATTTATGCTAATTCACCAGACGAAACCATGAAAACTGCACAAGATTTTCTCTCTAAGGTTAATTGTCATGAATATGGGATAAAAGCGGGTGAATTTGTAAAAAAATATAATTGGGATTTAGTTATTAAAAGATTCGAAATAATTCTTTTATGTCTTATATGATTAATCAATAAATAATTTAAGAGTTAATTGGCAATTAATATTGTAAAATATGAGTGAGATATTGTTTTGTGGTAAATTATGAAAATATTACAAGTAATTCCTTTTTTTTCACCTATGTTTGGGGGTCCAGTTACTTCTACAGCAAATATTTCAAGTGAACTTGTCAAGCGTGGACATGATGTTACAATAATTTGTTCTGATTATATGATCGATATGGAATATCTATCTAAAATTAGAGACTGTGGTATTGATGTTGTGGTTTTCTCTTCTAAATTTAATTTAGGATTGTATATATTCTCACCTGGCATCAAGGTTTGGCTTATTAAAGAAATTCGAAAATATGATGTAATTCATATGCAACAGTATAGGGCGTATCAAAATGATGCTACTCGGAAATATGCTATTAAATATGGTATTCCATATATTGTCCAGGCCCGTGGTTCGGTACTGCCTTTTTTTGAAAAATCTATTGAAAAAAAGATATATGATCACATTTTTGGATTTAGACAATTAAGTGATGCATCTAAGGTTATTGCCTCAACTGAAATTGAAAAAAAACAATACATGCTAATGGGTGTTTCTGAGAATAAAATATGTATTGTTCCGAATGGTATAGATATAAATTATGCCAATTATTTACTGCCCAATAGTAGTTTTCGGGAAAGATTTGGTTTATCAACAGATGAAAAAATAATTTTGTCCTTAGGGAGAATACATAAGATAAAAGGTCTCGAATTTTTAATTTTGGCATTTTATGAGATATCAAAATCTATAGAAAATGTTAAATTAATTATTGCAGGACCTGATGAAGGAGAATTAAATAATCTAAAAGGATTGGTTGATGAATTAGAACTTAATACAAAGGTATTATTTATTGGTCCACAATATGGTACTGATAAAATAGAGGCTTATTGTGATTCTGATCTATTTGTTGTTTCATCAAAATATGAATCCTTTGGGAATACGATTATTGAATCATTAATATATGGAACACCAGTTATTTTAACACGGGAATGTCATATTTCAGAAGAAATTTATAAAGAACATTGTGGATATCTTGTTGATTATGGAAATGTTATTCAATTAAGTGAGATGATTAGATATGCAATAGAAAATCCTGAGGTCAATCTAAGAATGGTTGCAAATGGAAGACAGTACATTAGGAATCATTTTTCTTGGGATGTCATAATTAATAAATTAGAATATATTTATGGTGGAAAATAAGGGTGTATTTTGCTTGTATAGGTTTGAAATTAATTATAATTTTAACCCTAGATAATATGCATACTCATATATGTTTGCATGTATATGGGCTGTGTATTTAATGGAAACGATTATATTTCTAATGTGGAGGAAGAAGAGGGATTTATATGATTAAAGCTAATAACTATGGAAAATATTATATTTATTTTGAATATTTTTCAGCCTTAATCTGTTTTGTATTTTTGTTAATTTCAGTTATTTTATTTATTACTAGTGAACTTAAAACACTTGGAATTCTAATGATTGGAGTCTCATTTTTTTCATTATTGGGAGTAATTAATTATTTATTTCGAGATAATAGGTGTAAATATAATTGGACATTAGCTCGAAGTGTATGTTTTGGGAAGAATAATATTTATTATCTGATATTTATTGCATTATATGTTGGGTTGTTGGGTATACTTTACTTTGCAACTTATATTAAACCAATAGAATATTACATTTTGTTGTCTTTATTCGCATTGATGGTTATAGCAAATATATTATACGTTAGTAAAAAGTCAAGCTATAACGTATGTGTCTTACTCTTATTTATATTGGTTTTAGCTATTGTTGCTCGTGCATCTACATATTCAATAAATCCTTATATTACTGGGATAGATTCATATTATCATTTTAATAATATAAATTCCGTAATTGTTAGTGGTGAAATCAGTAGGGATTTTGATCAATATTATCATTTTCCTTCTTATTATTATTTATACGGAATTTGTGGCAATCTATTATCATTTTCAAAAAATACATTTCAGATTTTAAATATATCATTTTCTGTTGTATCAGTATTATTAGCATTTTCTATTGCAAGGTCTACATTCAATAGTAGTAAATCAGGTTTATTAGCTGCACTTTTAGTATCAATATCTACACTTAGTATTTATTGCGTTACATTTAATCAGGGGAAAATTGCCGGTATTTCTTTATTATTGTTGGTAATATTAATTTTGATTTCAATACATAAATATAAATCTCCTAAATACCCTATAATTCTTTGGTTTTCATTGATTGCTCTGTATTTCTGGCATCCCGAAGTGTCATTACCAGTAATTTTAATATTAGGTGCATATTTCATATTGTGCTTTGTATATAAATTATTTTTTTGCAAAAACTTTTATAATACTCCTTTTCTTAATATTTTGATTGGAGGGCCTTTGCTAACATATATCTTAATTTATATGTACCATTTATTTGTAATAAATACCTTCTTATCAAATTTAATAATTCATGAAATTTCCAAAGAGGGTTCAACTGGTTCAATGATGACAACTAGTAAATTATCAATTTTGGATATGTCTATTAATTTTTTTCTTCAACATTTTGTTTCATACCTTTGTATTTCATTTGTCATGTTCTTTTTAGTAATACAATTATTACTTTGGTTAAAAAAGCCGTCTAAGTTAAATATTTTATATTCCAGTATTGTAGTTTCTATTTTTCTAACACCTTTATTGGGTCTTGTAACTGGTAAAATGTCTCTAGGTGGTGAGAGATCTTTGATAGTAATATCAACAATTATACTAGTTTTTTCTTCAAATTCAATACTGAGGATAATATGTTCTCTGAGGAAAAAAAATCTCAATTTAATCAATAATAGAATTCCTATTATTTCAGTATTTCTAATCTTTTTCTTTTTTTTCTTTTTTACTACTACGTCATATTATAATTTTGATGGGAATAAAATATTCAACGATGAAATAAATATAGATAAGATCTATCTTACATATGAAGATAGATCTGCACTAAATTTTAGGAAAAATAATATTTTATGTATTGAGTGTGTGGAATATATGGTTTATAATGGTAATCTAATGCAAACAAAAAACCAAGCAAATTTTGTTTATAATAATGGAGAGAAATATTTTTTTGAAGACCTAAATAGTTCTTTGATTACAGGTCCTTATTATTTTGGGCATTGGCTCAGGTCTTGACGTGCCCATAAATTAGTGGGGCTATATTTTTATTTTAAATATAATCTTATTTATTATAATATCCTTCAGTATGTAATAGGGACTCATAAATGTTGTAATATTTCTCATTTACTAATTCGAAAGAAAATTTTTTGCTTAAATGTAGTGCACCCTCCATCATATTTTTTAACTTATCTGGTTCTTCTAAGAGATCTATTACTCCTTGAATAATTTCTTCTTCAGAAGTATTTCTATTGAACATTAGTGAACATTTCGCAAATTCATTCGAATGATCAACATCAGCTCTTATTACTGGTAGAGCACCACACATTAAATACTCGTATGTTTTATTTGGAGAAGTACGTACCCAATGAGTATCAGGTTTCATCAAAAGAAAACCTATATGTGAATTCTCTGTTATTTCAGCAGTTTTTGAGCGAGAGATCCTTCCTAAGTAGTTAAATTTATTTCCAAATTCTTGCTTTAAATCAGCCATTTTTTTGTTTATTTTTGGATCATTACATGTTCCACCTACATAACAGTTTACATTTGGAAACTTAAGCAGGACCTCCTTGTAAACAGCCAAAAGTAAATCTATATCTCTATTATAGTTATTTGCTAAAGATCCCACATATACTAAATTAATATCATTTTTTGAATTGGTTTCATCTATTTTATTATATATGTATTTTATATTATAATCTGATGTGCTTGGATAATTTGGAATTGTCGATATCTGAGCCATTGGAAACATATCTTTTATTTTTTGGTTGTGTTTTTCTGAAACAGAGATTATGCCATTAATATGTTTTTTTGCTCTAATTTCATATATTCTAGATAGTTTAGTAATTTTTATGCCTTTTATATTGATTTTTTTTTCATACACTTCGTGTCTATCATAAATGATTATGGATTTATTAAATATATTTTTCTTTAAGATTTTTGCAAGGTTCAAAAGAGCAGGATCATGAACATGAATTATTGTGGGTTCATATTTATTAATTTTGAGAGTTTTAATAGCTTTTTTTACATCCTTATATATTAAGTAACTGGAGTAATAAAACACTAAATATGATGAATATCTCTTTAAAAAGTTCGAATTACAATTAACATTAATTCGATAGCTTTTTTCTCCAAATTGGGAGTATAAACCAGATTTTAAATTAGGTTCACACCTGTTAAAATGTAATCTTGTAGTATTGATATTTTTAGATAATATATATTTTAAATGTCTCTCTATTCTACCATCCGATAAATAATGGTGATCCAATAATATTACTTGCATATTTTTAAATCCTCAACACTGTATTGGACTATGTGTGATAAGGATGCACGCTTAGAAATAATTTCTATTTCATTCCGATTAATCCTAAAAATAAGGTTATGCGCCACAATAATCACACTATAGAATTTACATGCCTAATGTTTGTCTAAATTAATTATAATTTTTTATAGTTGCTTCCTTCAATAATGTTATTGGGAATTTTGAATGAACCTGGTATATCCACTAATACAAATTTATCATCAATAAAAGTCAATAAACTTTCGATTTGTTGTTTTTGGAAAATATCATGTGGGGTGTTGAATATAATACAATCTATCACTATGTTATTTTTGTTCATTCTCTTACTTTCAAAATGTTGTGCCCCTAGTTTATTTATGCTAGTTAAAGAAAGAAGAGGATCATAACCATAGACTTCAATGCCCCATTCTTTAAGCTCCTTGATCATGTCTTCGACAGGGCTTTCTCTGGTGTCAGCGACATTTTCTTTATATGTAAGGCCCATTATCAGAACTTTGGCACCTTTTATGACTTTTCCGGCTTCAATTATGCCCTTTATGGCCATTTCAGCAACATGCTTTGGCATGTAGTCGTTAATGGCGCGTCCGGCAAGAATCACCTGTGGATGATAGCCAAGCTCCTTTGCTTTGTAGACTAGATAATAAGGATCAACCGGAATACAGTGACCACCAACTAGGCCGGGCCTGTACTGATGGAAATTCCATTTGGTTGATGCTGCATCAATGACTGCTTTTGTGTCAATATCCATCCGGCTGAAAATTAATGAGAGTTCATTCATCAGGGCAATGTTTAGATCACGCTGGATGTTTTCTATGACCTTTGCAGCCTCGGCAGTTTTGATATTTTGTGCTTTGTAAACTGTTGTTATAAGTCCGTATATCTCTGCAAGAGTTTCTGTTGTTTCCTCATCCATTCCGGAGATAATTTTTGTTATTTTGTCCAGAGTGTGTTCGTCATCACCGGGGTTTATTCTCTCCGGAGAATAACCTACTTTGAAATCCTGTCCGCATTTCATTCCGGATTCTTTCTCAAGTGCTGGAATTACTATCTCTTCTGTTGCACCGGGATACACAGTAGATTCAAGAACAACAATTGCACCGGCCTTGAGGTTCTGACCAACGGTGGTGGCTGCGGATTTAACATATGAGAGATCAGGCTCTTTGGATTTTAGAACCGGAGTTGGAACACATATTGCAATCATATCAGCTTCCTTTATCATTGCAGGATCTGATGTTACAATAAGTGGTGTTTTGGTTGAATCAGCTATCTGTTTTGCTTTTGCTTCAACAATTTCATAACCAATTGTTCTGATCTTCCCGGCAAAAGCTTCTGCAAGAGGAAGGCCAACATACCCAAGACCTACCACACAGATGGTTAGCTCATTTACTTTTTTTTCTTCCATTTTTGGCTCCTATAATTTATTTTATTAATATTAATTCATTTTACTAAGAATAAATCCAATTCTTCCATATCGTTTTATTCCCAATAAAGCCGTTTTATATGACTTTTTCCATTCATATTTGTAAGTTTTTTCAATTTTGAATCCAGCATCATTTATTAATTTTTCTAATTCATATTTTGAGTAAAAACAAACATTGAGTCCTAAAAGAAAATTATCATCTTTAAATTTATATCCTAAAATATTTTGAATTTTCAAAAGATAGAAAATAAGAAATTTTGAAATAGGGGGATATATATGTCCATCATAAAAAATATCCCCGAAAAGTAATTTAGAATCTGAATTCATAGTATCTTTGATATTTAATAATGATTCATATACTTTTTTTTTAGATAATTTTGGACTGGTGTCTACAATATGGTGGATAACATTGTTTATATGTACCGTATCATACGTCTCAGTAACATTTAATTTATTTGGAAGGCCTCCTTGAATTTTAATAATATTAATATTGTAATCATTTGCAGAATCTAGCATTTTTTTAGAGGGATCAACAATTGTCACTTTACAATTTGGCATATTTTTAACACAGGAATTAGCAAATTGTCCTCCTCCTCCCCCAATATCTAAAATCATTAATTTCTTATTTATATGGAGGAGAAGATAATCCATAAAATACTTGTCTATACGATCTATTGGAGATATATATGTTGAAAAATTTTTATCAAAAAAATCTCTTTCTGTTTGTTCATCTAAACTGATCATATTAAATCCTCTTAATTACTATATGTATAACTATTATAATGTGAAAAATACAACTATTAATCTGTTTGTTCTTAGATTAATATATAATTTTTGATAAAATTTACTCTAGATATTGTACCATTCTATTGTCTCCCTAAGCCCATCATTAAGACTGTATTCCGGTTTGTAATTGAATGCATTATTTGCTTTGGAAATGTCTGCAAGTGAATCCCTTACATCCTCCGCCCTTGGCTCTTTATATATTGGTTCTGTATGGAAGTTTAATATTTCCATTATGTTTTCTGCAAGATTATTTAGTGATATTCTCTCACCACAGGCTATATTGTAAAATCCGGTTGCATCAGACTCCATTGCTTTTACATTTGCCTGGATTACATTTTTGACATATGTAAAGTCACGGGTCTGTTCGCCGTTTCCGTAGATGATGGGCGCTTCATTGTTTAGAAGTTTCTTAATAAAATTCGGAATAACTGCTGCATACTGTGAATTAGGGTCCTGCTTTGGGCCGAAGACATTGAAGTAACGGAGAGCAACAGTGTCAAGGCCGTAGATATCTGTGAAGATTCCACAGTAGGTCTCACCTGCAAGTTTCTGGAGTGCATATGGTGAGAGGGGTGAAGGACACATTGTTTCAACCTTTGGCAGTGTTGGTGTATTGCCGTATACTGAGGATGAAGATGCGAATACTACCTTTCTGACACCGCAGTCACGGGCTGCAATAAGGACATTTAATGTACCTTCGATATTGACATTACTTGTTCTTGCTGGATCTGCAACTGATCTTGGAACTGATGGTATTGCTCCCTGGTGGAAGATTCCGTCTGCACCTTCAAACTCTTTTTTGAGGAGTTCCGGATCTGTTATGCTCCCCTTTACAAACCTCACAGAATTATCCAATCCTTCAGCAGATCCTGAATTGCCGGTTCTATTTTCAACAAGGTTTTTAATATTGACATATCGCCCGGTTGCCCCGTCATCAATTATTGTGACATCATGATCTTTCGCCAGATATTCCGAAAGATTTGAACCGATGAATCCCATACCACCGGTGACCACATAATGCATGGTATATATTGTTTTTAATAGTGTTTTGAAGTTTTGGTTTTGAATTCAGAATAGGCTTCAAATCTGTCCTGCCAACCCAAATCATCTCGGTAGAAAAACCGAAAAAGGAAGCCTTTATTC
Organism: Methanoplanus limicola DSM 2279; assembly: GCF_000243255.1. Lineage (NCBI taxonomy): Archaea > Methanobacteriati > Methanobacteriota > Methanomicrobia > Methanomicrobiales > Methanomicrobiaceae > Methanoplanus > Methanoplanus limicola. The sequence continues at coordinate 264,454 of NZ_CM001436.1, read as the reverse complement.
CAAAATAAATTAAAATCTTTATAATATCTAAATGCACCACAAAAAATTCATAAAAGATGTTGGTATAATCGGCATAACACAGGCAACAACGTCACTTGCAGCATTCCTCCTCCTGCCGCTCATAACAAAGACACTTGGCCCATATGACTACGGTATCTGGGCACAGATCTCAGTCACAGTCTCCCTGCTGACACCTCTTGGAATTATGGGCCTTCAGATGGCAGCTGTCCGGTTTCTTTCAGCCGAGAAGGATAAGCAAAAGATTCAGGAGAGTTTTTACTCAATACTCCTCTTTGTATTTGTAACAGGCCTGGTTATCTCGTCAGCTGTCTTTTTACTATCAGACAATATTGCATCCTTTATGCTCCAGGACGAAAGTGCATCATATTATGTAAAAGCCGGCGCCGGACTTATTCTTCTTGGGGCTGTCGGACAGATTGTTACATTTTACTTCCGGATTTTCCGGCAGATAAATTTCTTTGGTGCTCTTACTATTTACAAGTCGGTTGGACATCTTGTTCTGACAACAGTTCTTCTCCTGAATGGTTTTGGCCTTATGAGTGTCATAGGTGCAAACCTTATTGTAATGTTTACATTATTCCTTCTGGCGTTATTTTTTATCTACCGGCAGATTGGAATAGTTGTTCCAAAATTTTGTTACATAAAAGATTTCTTAAAATTCGGGGCACCGTTGACCCCAAATGGATTAATTCGATGGGTTACTGATTCTAGTGACAGGTATATAATTGGATTTTTACTGGGAGCTACAATGGTTGGTATTTACAATGCTGCTTATGCTATTGGTAGTTTAATCCAGTTATTTATCACTCCTCTACAGATGATCCTCTATCCGGAACTTGCACGATTATATGACGAGGGGGATCATGATACAGTCCGGCTGTATCTTTCAATGGCGGTCAAATATTTTAGTATGATTGCAATACCTGCTGTTTTTGGATTATTTGTGATTTCTGAGCCTTTGATTCTTTTGTTCACAACTGAAGAATTTGTTGAGGGCGCAGGTGTGATTCCTGTTGTTGCTTTAGGAGCTTTTTTTGCTGGATTATTTCAGATATTAATCAATATTCCATTATTAGTAAAGAAGACGAAATTAAATTTATATATACAACTATCTGCTGCAATTGCAAATTTGGTATTAAATATTATATTGATTCCAATATTAGGAATAATAGGTGCGGCATATGCGACTTTATTATCATTTCTCATTATGTTGGCATTATGCCATTGTATTAATGTTAATTATTATATGATAAACTATGATTATATTGCATTTTTGAAATGCATAATTGCATCTGGATTTATGTTATTTCCTTTATTAATATTTAATAATAATTCTTTTGCTTCCCTTATTGAGGCAATAATAATTAGTATGATTGTTTATTTTATTTCACTGGCGCTATTAAAATTTTTCTCTATAAAAGAAAGAAAATTTATAATATCAATATTTAAGAGGTAATCTGATAGCTATTTAGATCTTTTATAATACAAATATTCTTGTTACTAATGTAATAAAAATAGATCTCATATTTATCCTTATTTGCAAATTTGGTGATAAATAATTTAAAACTCTCAGGACTCCAAAAATTAATATGTCCTAAAAAAGTATCCTTTCTGCCATCAGGGACACTTATTATTAATTTTCCATTTTCTTTTAGGGAACTTAACAAGTTTTTTAATGCATTTTCAGGATTTTCAAGGTGTTCTAATACTTCTGTGCAGATTATAACATCAAACAAATTATTCAATAGAGAATATATATCATGTACAAAAAAAGAATCCATTTGATAGATTTTTTTACATTTTTCAATTTTTTCCGAGGAAAAATCACATCCATAAACAAATTTTGAGACATTCTCTTTCTTCAATTTATTGACAAGAACGCCTGAACCACAACCAACATCTAAGATCTCCAAGTCTGGGTTATCAATATTTTTTTTGATTAGAGGATAGATTTGTTCAATAAATTTTGTATCACTTTGAATGTTTTTAAGAAAATGGTTTAGATTAGAATTCAATTTGTTTACATTTTCAAGTTGATTGTGCTTTATCGCAGACATATTATTATTTAGGGAATTTTCTTCAAATATACATCTATTTAAAAGAGAAAAGTTCTCTTTGGCTTTCTTTTTTACTTCCGGTATTTTTTCTTCAAGAAGAACTTTTATTTTATCTTTATTAATCCAGCATTTGTCAAATTTATTGATCATATCTTCAGTTGAAGCTGGATTGCATATATATTCTTCAACACCTGCAAGCCGGGCAAATCCCCTTAACTTGTGGGCCTTTGGTTCATGCCCATAATCAATAATTACCGTTGGAATACATTGAGAAAGACCACCTACTGCTCCATGGATTCTTCCGCTGATTAGCAGATCGCACTCACCAATTATTGCTTTTGACTGTGCTGCATTGTATAGTCCATCCAGCTGAATAATTCTGTTTAAATCAATATTATCCCTTTTTAATAATTCAATAATTTGAGAAATGATGGCATGATCATTACCTTTAATTAAATTATTTTCAGCATCAGTTCTATTCTGATGACTCATTAAAAGGACATTTACATCTTCTTTTGATATAATGTGTTTTATCAATTCAACAAATGGAATCAACTCATATTCCTCTCTTGGAAGTTTGTTGAATGGTGCTTCTGCCATGTTCCATCCGCATATAATCATACCAACAAGAGGTCTTTCCTTTGGAATGATTCCTTCCTTTTTTAGAATGATTTCAGCATCCTCTTTTGGGAGAGGTTTAAACAAAAAAGCGGGGCATGCAGTACTATACATATGGTCTTCCTTTACACCAAGTTCCTTTAAAATTTCAGTACTTATGGGATCCCTGTTGGTAATTAGGTCAATACTGTTTAATGCTTTTTTAGCAATGATTTGTCTCCATTTGGATGAAAAAGGCCCTGGAGATCCTATAAATGCTACAACTGGTTTACCCAACATTTTTGAAATAAAGATCTCTGCATTGTCCTCCAAAAATTTAAGATTAGAAGCATTGTCTCCATAAACATCGCCGCTGAAATCTATGATTAGATCAGAACTATTAATTTCTGATAGTAATTTGCTTTTTTTAACCAAAAAAATACTATTCTTCTTTTTTAGATTTTTATAACCATAATTTAAAGAACTCAATATGAGATCTTTAGATGTAATTAAACCTGTACGCGGTCCATAAGTCCAGAATCTTTTATCATGTATTGATGAAATTTCAAAATTATTACAAAATTCATCAGACATCTGAATAGACGTTGAGATTTCAGCCTCCGGAAATTTTGTCTTTAATTCAATTATCAATGGTTCCATAATAGCATAGTTTCCTAGATTATGGTATTCCATTCCTCCTAAACCTGAAGATGTTAATCCTAAGATAAGTATTTTCATAAATTCCCTCATTGTTAAATTCAATCTTTAAAACATAATTCCATTAAGTAACAGTTCTTTTTTAATCCACAAATATTCTCTGTTTCACCAATAATTATAAATCCATATGATTTGTATAGATTTATTGCAGCTTGGTTTTTGCAGTCCACATATAGTGCTATTTTTGAAATATTATTAAATTTTAATTCGTTAATACTCTCTTTTAATAATATTTTTGCAAATCCTTTTTTGCGTTCTTTATGTGTTATAGCAATTGAATATAATGTAGCCTTTTTAATTAGCTTCAAATTTTCTAATTTTATGTGTATGTAATATATACAATACCCCACCACATCACCATCATATTTTAAAATATAAAATGTATGATTAAATAATTTACAATATTTTTTTATCTTTTTTCCAGCATTACCACCAAAAGATTCTCTATAAATTAACAGTACATGTTTTAAACTGTTCAAATCACATTTGGAAATACTATTACAAGAATTTATATAATGATAACTGGAAATAATGCTTCCAAAACAATCTTTTAAATTGCGATTAATATTATTAAGTTGATTAATTCCAATAGAGAATAGTCTTTTATGATTCATTTTTTTGCCATTGAAATTATATTTGATTTTTTCTCTATTGAAAGATAAGTCTTTAAACTAGGGTTAAATCCAGTGATGAACTCAGTTAATTGAGTTGTATTTCCGGCCATAAGGTTCATTGTACCAAATCCTTTCTCTTTGAAATAATTGAATGCATGGTCAAGTAATAGATGATATCCTCCAGTTTTTCTTAAGTTGATGTCTGTTGCAGCTGTCCACCTATGAACATAATTACTGTCATGAACAAAAATTTCTGCTGCAACCCATTGATCCTCCTTTGTTTTTGAAACAAACATTTTTCCTTTATCATTATCTGAAATATATTTGAACATCTTGCTAAGATAATTATTATCAACGGGCGTATTTAGGCCTTGGTGTTTAAATGTATGTTCAAATAATGAAAAATATGCATCAATGTCCTTGGATTCTTCAATAAAAATTTCATTTCCAAGTGCTTTTTTAATATTCCTTTTAACATCTCTTGAATAATTTAAATTATTTAGGTCTAATAGATAGGTGTAATATACTTTATCATTCCAATTATTCCACTTAAATTCTCTTATATCAGAAATACCAATAGGGTTTTTAATTATAATGTAGGGAAGATTTAACTTTTCAAGATGAATTCTTAAGGCTCTAAGGATATCATTTTGATTTCTTTCATATTTTCGAATGTTTTCCTTAGGGTAATCCTTAATTACAATTCCACTATATGGCATCATGCCTTCCGTGTTTGAACCAATTTTTAATAATTTTTTATACCTCTTTGTAAATATTGGACAGCCAGCAACAATATCATTTTCTATAAAACATCCATATATTGATAAATCAGAATTCAGTGATTCACTTGTTAGTTTTAACCATTCCGAATTAGAAAAAATTGTTCCTGAGGATGATTCCTGTACTAATTCATCCCACGCTTGATATTCGGAACTTTCAAGAATTTTAGTATAGTACTTTTCTTCAGACATATGTTGTCTCCAGATGTTCAGATATTGACAACCCATCAGTTATCCAAGCGTTTTTTTGATTGCAGTAGTTCAGTATTTCCTCGTAGAATCTGAGTTCAGGCGTGTCACTTTGCAGGTATGTGTTGTGCCATAATAGGGTGAAAACACCGTTTAGCTCTGCAACTTTATCTATCATGCTCTTTGCAAGGTTCATTGCTGTGTCGTAGTTTAACTTCATGTATGAGTGCAGGATTGTACAGTCCATGACAGCCAGTGGGATTTCTGTTATGTTGATGAATTCATTTGTGTTTAAGTTGTATGGCCGGAAAGGATGGCACATGCCATTCCTGAAACCAACACAGTCAGCGTAGCCAAAGGTTGTATCATATTTAAACCCGGCATGGGCAAGGTGCTCCCAGGTATCAGGTGTTTTGAAATGAAGGAAATGGTTCCGGTAGCCTATGACTTCTGAACCAAGTGCATCCTCAAGTCGCTTTTTTTCTTCGCAGATCTTTTCATATAAATTGTAAGCATCATGTCCACCGTGAAGACCTACTTCCAATCCCCGATCTCTTATGTATCTTATATCATCTTTAAAGTCCATGATGTCATATGTGTAATCCTGATCACCGGGTTTTAAAGCAAGGAAATAAAAACTTGACTTTGCACCATATTTCTCTTCGACATCCATTATTTCTTCAAAGTTGCAGAGAGGTTGCTTTTTGTTGCAAATACTCTTTAAATTTTTAGAAAATTCAGCTTTGTCTTTCTTATATGTGGATTTGGCGATATGAAAGCACTTGCCCGGAATTTTTCTGTAAACACTGTCAATATCATGAGTTAGGCAGACTGCGAATTTTTTCCCGTCCGGATATTCTGGTTTATATCCTGATTTAAAGAGAAATTCTGATACATCAGGCTCAAAGATGTTTCTGGTTTTACTCAGATAATATGGAAATCTGTCAAATCGGTCCCTGAATATAGGTTCATACTCCTCCTTTCTTGTAAAATGATCCCACAAATCCGGCTGGCTTTTTAATAATTCAAAATATTTATTGTCCATTTATTTGCCTGACCCCTTTATTTTATCTCAGTGTAAAAGGAATTAATTTCATCAACAATATTAGATGCAGAATTACCTATTCCAAATATATCATGGTTAAAGGATAACTCAGATTTACAATCCAAAGTGCCTGATATTATTTTATCTCTATCAGCTCCGGTTAGAATGTTCATTCCATCTTGGAGGGTCTCAACCCATTCTGTATTTTCTCGGAGGGTTATGCAGGGAACATTAAGGATATAAGCCTCTTTCTGGATTCCACCGGAGTCTGTCAGGATTATCTTTGCATTTGACATTAAATGTAGCATGTCAAGGTAAGGCAAAGGATCAAGGATGATAAGGTTTTCCGGCATTTTTTCATATAGATCGTATTCTTTGAGGCACTTTACTGTTCTGGGGTGTACAGGGAATATTATTGAAGTTTTTTCAGAATTGATTATTTCAGAGAAGGCCTCAATGATGTTTGTTAAGTTTTCTCTGGAATCAGTATTGGCTGGTCTGTGAACTGTTGCAACGTAATACTTTCCTTTTTTGTCCTCAAAATTCAATTCATTGAGTATTGTTGATTTTTCCCTGGCAATTTTTAGATTGTATTGGAGGGCATCAACCATTACATCGCCGGTAAGATAAACTCCTTTACCTTTAACTTTGCCTTTACTGCCCTTCCCATTGGTGTCTTGCGTTATTGACGCACTGCTGTCCTGTGTTATCCCTTCCTTGGCGAGATTGTCAACGGCGGTCTGGGTGGGGCAGAAGAGAAGGTCCGATAGGTGATCAGTCATAATCCGGTTAATCTCCTCGGGCATTGTTCTGTCAAAGGACCTCAGGCCGGCTTCAACGTGGGCTATAGGAATGTGAAGCTTTGCTGCTGCAAGGGCACCGGCAAGGGTTGAATTTGTATCGCCGTAAACCAAGACCATATCCGGCTGCTCTTTTATGAGGACTTTTTCAATTTCAATGAGCATCTTTCCGGTCTGCTCTCCCTGGCTGCCGGAACCGATATTGAGGTTGTAATTCGGCTTTGGGATATTTAACTGCTCAAAGAAGATGTCAGACATATTGGCATCGTAATGCTGGCCTGTGTGGACTAAGATCTCCTGGTGCTCTTTTCTAAGCACCCTTGATACAGGCGCACACTTGATAAACTGCGGGCGGGCACCGACTATTGATACGATTTTCATGATTTTTCAAAACACCCCTTAATTGTTATCTTTCTTATGGGTTATGCCATTTATTTTTTTGATCATCTTCTATGTCACCGTAGAGTTCTTTTAAGATAGGCATTATTTCATCTTTTTCAAAAAGTGTATGCTCTTTTAAAAAAGATCCTGCTCCGTTGTAATCATCGGGCGTTTCAGGACTGATGAGAATTTCATTGTCCATTATGTCCCTTATTAGAATTTTCATGTAATTGTGCTTATACTCACCATATTTGGCATTCCAGAAGAGACTTAAAAGGACGGGGGTAACAATAACTGAAAACAAAAAAATTACTGTAAGTGAATTTTTTAATAGTTGCATTAACTGATCTAATTCAGGATAGCCTAAAGCTAATAAAACCGGAATAAAAACTGCAATCAATGTTGTTAAATATGCTGTAAGAAATGTATTCCTCTGTCTCAGGACATTCTCAGCTTTATTTTGATAAAGAGTAAATAAAATCTCACTTTTCAATGTAATCATCACCCTTTGCTGCGGAATTAATGTTCTTTATTGGTCCTGAGCGATTTATTTAGTTTGATCTTTCCAAATTTTTCCATATCTTCCCGGTTCATATAATATGCAGGGTCCATAAGGAGATAATTACCATATTGGTCCAATACATAAAGAAGTAAAACTATTCCAATACCAATCACTCCGATACCTGCTATAATTCCCATAGCTAAAGTTGCAAGAAATGAAGCAAGAGTAAGGATTAATATTACTGATACTGCAAAGGTTATAAATTTCCTAAGACAATAAATTCCGTTGAAGATTGGCATTTTACCCCTGATTACTTTGTAATATCTACTTCTGAACTTAAATAGATGACTCTTCTCCAATTTTCTGTGACAACCTTCAAAAATCAGGAGATATTTATTCACCCCTAAATCAATGGACCTTAATGGTCATCCGGATCAATTCAATGAATCAGCTCGTGGTTGTTCTTGTCACCACGCCCAATGCCTTTGTAGATGAAGCCACCGCTGATCCACGTATCCGGGTCAATAACATTCCGGCCGTCAACGATTACAGGGCACTTCACTCCTGCTGTTTTAATAACCTCCTCCGGCTTCAGGCTGAAATACTCCTTATGCCCGGCAAGAACAGCAATGACATCAGCACCGGCAATGACTTCATCAAGATCCTGTGAGATGTTGTCACCATCATCAAGTCCGGGATAACTGAGGACATGAGGGTCATGGATGCTTACGTCTGCACCGGCATCTTTGCAGAGTCTGTAGTAGATCTCTGCCGGAGTATCTCGTGCATCATCAGAATTGGCAAGGAAGGCCCAGCCGAGTATAGCTACTTTGATTTTCCGATTGCCTTTTTCATTTGCTCTGTCAGTGTCATTGAATTCTTTACTGGATTTACTGAATTCTTTTCCGGCACGCGCAAGAGCAGCCTTCGTTAACGTAAGCATGTGGTGGGGCATGAAGTCGTTTATCTGCCTTGCAAGGACGTAGAGAGAATCTTTTCCTTCAGGGAAGTCCAGAGGTTCGAGTTGTCCGGCATTGAGATCCGTGTTGACAATCTTTACTCCACGCTCCAGGTGATAGGTGTCCTTTGTAAGACAATGCCCGCCAACACCGGCACCGGGCCAGAGCATTGCCCTTGTTATGCCTTCTCCCTTCAGGGAGTCAACGCCCCTTCTAACGTCATAGAAGTTTATGCCCATTGCCTCACAGTAAAGTGCCAGCTGGTTGGCAGCTGCGATCTGTAAGTCCCTGAAGGTGTTCTCGGCAGTCTTTGTGGTTTCTGCGGCTGTTGCAGACATTGGAATTAATTTTCCTTTGGTAAGCACAGGGCCGTAGAGTTCCATCGCACGCTTTGTGCTTGGTGAGTCAATGCCGTCCAGAAGGATTCCGTCCGGGCCGTAGCTTTTAATCCCGCCGACAATTCTGTCATGCTCACGGATATTTCTAAGGAGGCGCCCAACCATTACCCTCTCAGGTGCATGTGCAAGGCAGAAGTCCTCCCCGGCAACAAGTCCGGATTCTTCCTCAAGAATCTTCCTTGCCATACCTTCAGTCGTTCCTGGTGTGATTGTTGACTCAAGGACCACAAGGGTTCCGGGTGTTAAGTACCTGCCGGCATTTCTTATGCCCTCAATTAACGGTTCAAAGTTTGGAATCAGATCTTCCCTGCTCTCAAAAGGAGTCTGGATTGCAAGGGTTATAGCATCGCATTCAGAAAGCTTTGAGAAGTCAGATGTGCATTCAAACTTTCTGATTCCTTCACCTGCACTATCTTTATCCCCTGTTTTACCTTCTCCCTTTGCTTTCACAGAATCATTTCCGGTAACTTTACTGATTAACTCCTCAAGGCCGGGTTCCTCGCCTTTTAGAGGACTCTCACCCGAGTTGAGCATATCTATCTTATATCCGGATGTTTTGGAATTCCGCTGAAAACCATATACCTTCTCAAAATGGGGAACGTCTGCAAAGAGGACTGCGGCAGGGATACCTACATATCCCATGCCTATTACACCAATCTTCTTAACCGGGCCTCTTTTGCTGATGATTTCGCTTAATTTGTCACTCATATTTTCTCACTTTTATTGTATGCCTGCTCATCGTGTCTGAACTGTAATAATACACAGATTATTGCATATATTTCATTGTTTATCTGATTAATTCCAGCTATCTGATAATTGTATATATTTTATCAGTAATCTGATTAATTTCAGTATCTCATTAATTCAGGTTATCTGTGATATTTCCGGAATTCAGCTGAATACAGTTATATTCTGCATCTCTCTTTTAGTTCTTCGCATATTCTGAGGTTGTTATTCCCCTGCTTTGGAGTTACGGGAAAAGGCTTTCCGGTTCTGACACAGTCAACAAATTCTGAAAGTTCAACCTTAAGCGGCTCAAGCTTGTTGACCATGACCTTCTCAACGATATTCTCCTGGACATAACGGTCATCATCTATGCTGTAGTGCTCAGGCTTCCTGTGTATGTACACATCCCTGGACATGAAATCCCCTTCGATTGTGTAATCCTCCTCCTCAATGTATATCGAGCGGATCTTCTTTGAGGACTTCCGGCTGGCAGAGAGTGATATTGTCGTGCCGTTGGATTCAAACAGACCGGAGAATATATCAAAACTGCCGGAGCACCCGACTATTTCACATCCCATATCTCCGGTAAAGACATTCTCAATCAGATCAATGTCATGGATCATAAGGTCCTCAAGAACAGAACTGCCTGTAACCCTTGCAGAGGCCGGATTGTGCCTCTTGATCTCGATATATAGCGGGTCCCTGACAATTCTTTTTATCTCATTGATGATAGGATTAAACCTCTCAATATGCCCGACACCTACAACCAGGTCATCAGGGATAATTTTAATCAGTTCATCACCCTCCGCAGCTGTAAGACAGACCGGCTTTTCAATGAGCATATTTACTCCGGCATTCAAAACCTCTTTGGCAGTTGCAAAATGGTATGGTGTCGGCACAGCCATGCTGACGCAGTCAACCGATTGTAACATCTCACCCATCGAAGATGCGCATTCAGCTCCTATGCCCTCAGCAACATTCTCTGCCGCAGCCGTATTTAAATCAAAGACTGTTACAGAATCAACGCCTTTAAGCTCGGAATATACGCGGGCATGGTTTCTGCCCATAACTCCGACTCCAATAACCCCAACATCCATGTTAATTTACCTCATTAATTATATCGCATATATATTCACATTCTTCAGGAGAAACTCCGGGGTGAACAGGCAGGCTCAGCACCTCAGAAGCAAGCCTCTCAGAGACCGGACATCCGGATTCTGATATTTTCCTGTTTATTGATCCTGAATCGCTGTACATCGGCTGCATGTGAACCGGAATCGGGTAATGCACTGCTGAACCTATCCCCTTCTCCCGGAGATAAACCATAAACTCATCACGGCTCATCGGGAAATTATCCTTCACCTCAATGACATACTGGTGCCAGACATGTTCTGAATCACTCATGCAAAACGGAGTTTTGATGCCTTCTGCTGAGATGTTTTTATTGTACACTTCAGCATTAGCAGCTCTCTTCCGGTTCATACCGTCAATTTTTCTGAGCTGGACATTACCTATTGCAGCAGAGATATTTGACAGCCGCATGTTGTACCCAAGCTCAGTATGTAAGTACTTCTCACTCTGCCCGTGATTGATAAGCCTTCTTATCTTCTGATCAATATCCTGATCATTGGTGGTTACAATTCCCCCTTCTCCGGTGGTCATATTTTTGGTCGGGTAGAATGAGAAACATCCGATTTTCCCAAAACCACCTGCTCTTTTGCCTTTGTACACAGCACCGTGAGCCTGCGCGGCATCCTCTATCAGGTACAGGTTATGCTCATCACAGATTTTAAGCACAGAATCAACGTCAAAAGGCTGACCGAAGAGATGAACGCCGATTACTGCCTTTGTTCTGTCAGTAATATTTGCGGTAATTTCTTCCGGATTTATAGTGTATGTATCCTCCGTTACATCGACAATGACAGGTGTTGCCCCGCACATGCTGACCGCAGTTGCGGTTGCGATAAACGTAAAAGACGGGACGATAACTTCATCCCCGGCTCCAATCCCAAGGGCTAAAAGGCCCATGTGAAGAGCGGCTGTTCCGGAATTAACTCCCACTGCATGTGAAACCCCGCAGTATTCAGCAAAGTTATTCTCAAACTCAGTGGTTACACTGCCCTGGGCAAGCATACCTGAGCGCATAACCTCCGCAACTGCTTCTATCTCCTCTTCGCCGACAGCCGGCTGTGCAATATTAATCATATCTCAGCACTCTTAGTAATTTATTGTTCATGCAGGTATATTCTCTCATTGTTTTGCACCCTTTGGCAGTTCCCTAAACCGTGCAGGTGAACCGACTGCCAAAACCCCGTCCGGTACATCCTTTGTCACAACCGCTCCGGCGGCGACAAGTGCACCCTCACCAATTACAACTCCCGGAAGAATCGTTGCATTGGCACCGATTGAGGCGCCTTCCTTTATCACCGGACCTTTGATGCCACCACGTGGCGGGTACGGGTCATTAGTAAGTACTGCATTTGGGCCGATGAAGACATCATCCTCAATTATTACATCGGTCGGGATGTACACAAGGCTCTGGAGTGAGACATTATTCCCGATTGTACAGTTGCCTTCAATTATTACAGAACTGCCGACAGAGACATTATCCCCGATAGTCGTCTTCTCCCGAATCATCACCGAATGCCCGGATGAGAAATTGTCACCAATTGTAACATCACTGTAGATGATTGTCCCCGGTCTTAAGACAAAATTATCACCGATGGTAACCCCGGTGAAATCCTCTCTGCCGATATTTTCCCTTGAGGGAAAACCAAGGGTAACACTCTTAAAAATATGCCCCCCGTCCCCTGTTTTGTTTATGCCATATGTGTCAGGCATATCGGTTTTATTGATTGTGTCAGGTATATCTCTGTCCATCTTACCCATTTAGTCACCACATATTTAATTGCCAGATTTAGAAATAATCAGTCAGATTATTAATAATTATTCGTGTTTTATTGTTTTTAATTGATTGCATATCAAAATTATCAATCGTAAAAAGCTCTACGATGAAAAGCGGTGATGACTGAAAATAATCTGCATATGTCAGATAAACTGAGGAGTTTTGCAGCCGGAATCATTTTTCCATACCATCAGGTATCCTCCGGCCTCTCTTTAAAACCTGGGTGCCGGTGCAGCGACAGCCAGCATTCCTGCCGGCACATTTTTTGTTACAACCGCACCGATGGCGATATATATTGAAATGCCTGGACATACATTAGTAAATCCTCCGGATCTAAAATAAAATTGTCATATATTGGCCAATGTTAAAGCACCCCTTACCTACCATATTCTTCAAGAAATTTTGTCTTCGCATCCTCTGTTCTGACAAAGAGAAGTGGCAGCAAAGGCTCTCTGTTCTTATGAATAGTTCCTGTAAATATCTTCTCAAAAGTAACAGGTTCACCATTTATGATTATGTATACCGGATGTCTTTTATTCCTGCTGGCAGTCAGACCAAAGGGTTCAAAGGGTTTGAAATCTGCAACTGAAATGAGAATATCCTCCGGTTTAACAGAAATTTTTTCTGCGATTACTTCTTCTGCTGAATCCGGGTCCTGAAGGTTTTCACCGATGATGGACTTGAAATCATTCTGCCTTACTTCATTTGGTATACATTTATTGAATTCAGGCTCATTCTTCCAGACTGATTTAAAGAATTTTCTTGAGAACAACTGCTCGTATAAATCCCCGATTTTCTGATCTTCAGTTCTTTTTGACCGGATAAAAGAGACAATATCATGATCATCGACAAGTCTTTCAGAAACTGCATTGTATGAAAAATAATCGGCCTCATCTTCTTCTGTCTGAAAGGCAGTTTTAATTAATTTAGTAAGAACACGACCGGTATAGACATTTACATGGTGATTTACAATCCAGGTGTATACAGCTTCTCTTCCATAAATCAGATTTGATATTGTGCTTAGCGATTTTCCTGAAAATGCAATCCTTTCATCATAGATCATATATGCCGATATCAGCCTGTCTACATCCAGGACAACCAGTTTAGCACCTGACATATACGAATCACGGAGTACATAATCAAGTTTATCCACATCAATATTTGAATTCAGAATGTCTATAAGCAGGTTTCTGTAATCGTTTTTCTCAGGAGGATAATACATTCCAATTATCATCCTGCAGAAAAGTTCCAGGTCAACACCAATATTTTCAAGAAGATCGCCATACTTATCCAGAGATAAAATGCAGCTGCAAATTTCGTGGGGTGCGCCTGCATTTTCATAAGCAATAGCTTTATCTATATCCCTTTCTTTGAGTTTTTCTGAAAATAAATCCTTTAATTCGTCCCTGTCAAAAAATTGTTCTCCATAGTGTGAGAATGGAGCGTGGCCGACATCATGTAGCAGACAGGCATATTTTACTGTCTTCTCAGATTTATCATTCAGGAGATTTTTATTATTCTCATCTTCTTTCTCCTTAAGTGATTTGAAAACTTTTACACCGAGGTGCATTACACCAAGTGAATGCTCAAAGCGTGTATGGTTTGCACAGGGGTACGCAGAAAAGGGATTATTTTGTTTGATGGACTTTAAACGCTGAAAATGTGGAGTATCAATTATTCTGATGTCATCGTCACATAGTTCAATGTAACCATGGACAACATCTCTTATAACTTTCATGCCTTAATGAACGCTTGAAGGTATTTCTTTTATGATTTTTGAAAGAATTCTCAGGAAATCAAGACGGTTATCTTCTGTGCCCCATTTTATTGCCTTCATATTTTTGCGGATATTTTCAAGTTTATACTCCTCAAAATAATCAGGTTTGCTGATCTCAAGACAGACATCATCTTTTTTTGGGTAATCACATTCACCAATGAATCTGTTTGATATCCAGTACCACAGTTCAGAGTCAACAGTTTCGCTTTCAATACCTAAATCAGGATTTTCCATATGTCCTCTGAATACTGCGTTTATCCTTACATTGGTACCATCCAGTTCTGACGACACTTTATAGACAACCTTTGTGATGTCATTCCTGGTTGCTTTTTTATGCTCTGCAAGATAAGAAAGGATTATAGGAGATGGCGGGACCATGATTTTTCTCCTGTTATATCTAATAGGTTTCAGCGTACTTTCAGCCATATAATTTCCCCACTGCTATAGGTATGTAGGGTATAAATTATTAATAATCATCTGTTTTGAACCTCACATCCACGACCTGATGTCACTGCCGGTTTAATTTTCCCCAAGTCTGCCGGAATAATAATCCGCCAATATTATATCCGGATTTTATACCTGATTTTAACAGGGAGTTGTTGCATTGGCACCAATAGAAGTGCCTTTCTTTATCACCGGACCTTTGAGCCTTCCGCGTGGAGGGTACGGGTCATTAGTAAGTACAGCATTTGGACCGATGAAGACATTATCCTCAATTATTACATCAGTCGGGATGTACAAAAGGCTTTGCAGTGAGACATTATTCCCGATTGTGCAGTTGCCTATCAATTATTACAGAACTGCCATTACTGAACTGCCGACTGATACATTGTCATCGATTGTTGTCTTCTCCCGAATCATCACTAAAATGTCCCGATGAAAAATTGTCACCGATTGTAACATCACTGTAGATGACTATTTACAATAATTAAATAATATTGTGTCATACAAGTACAATTATGACTCATTGTGGTAAGGCAGCTCTTCTTTCAGTTAAAGCACCCTATGCAGAGATTATTCAGGGAAAAAAAGAATCTGAACCTGTAAAATGAGAAATTGAGATCGGCCTTAAAAAGAAGAGTATTATGAAGATTTAAACTAAATTTCCCCCACACTTAACATCAGTTCTTTTCGTTCTAAGCCCACATAATTTATCCGGTTTTTCTGCAGTTTTATTCAGAGCAAATTCATGAATTCATCAGGAGTTAAACCAGCTTCTCTTATGATTGCTCTAAGCGTACCACGTGATATTTCATTGTGATTTGGAATTGTCAGAGGTCTTTTTTCCGGATGCCGAAGATGAATATGACTTTCTTTCCGGTCATGAATATAATATCCCACTTTAGAAAAAGCCTTTATAACCTGATTCCCTGACAATACCGGAACTTTAGAACTCATACATTTACTGCAACAAAAGCTTCAGTCATACCATTCTCCGGTCTTAAAGGGATTCCTTCTTCTGCAAGGGATTTAAGATGAAGTTCTATGGCTTCTGTTATATTCTCTTTTGCCTCTTCTTCTGTCCGGCCCTGCGATATACATCCGGGAAGGGAAGGGACAGTTGCAGTAAACCAGCCGTCTTCATCTTTTTCGAGAAGAATTTTAAACTGAATCATTTTTCCAGATCCTAAAATGCCTATGTAATAACTAATGTCTTACATAAATAATATATTTTTCATGCCTTGTCACAGTCGGATTTTTCAGTGATGTATAAGTAGGAAACTGATTCTGCCTACTCAAATCAGCCGGAAAAGGAACTGGTCAGTATAAATGATCAGTCATCACTGGATTTTCAGGCAGTGCCGTATTTTTGTCATTATCATTAAAATAAATTACTGCATTTACCAATCATTAAAATCTGTTATATGACCCGCAAGTAACTTCCTGGTCCGGTGCCGGTGCACCTGAAACCCCGGGCCATCCTGCCGGCACGTTAATCAAAAGATTATATTTTCACCATATTTTCCTGTTGTTCTATCTTCCTAATCATCCATGAATATCCGGGTGATAAATTATTTATGTGTCCGGGTGCAAAAATAACAATTGTTGGGACAAATCCGGATTAAAATTCCGGATTTGTCCGATAAAGGAGGATAATTATGATCAAAAGGGAAGCCGAAGAGAAGCTAAAGGAACTTGCAGCCGGATTTCCGGCAGTAAGCGTCACAGGACCAAGACAATCCGGAAAGACAACTCTTGTCAGGTCAGTTTTTCCGGAAAAACCCTATGTATTACTTGAAGATTTAGACATTAGAGCATATGCAAAGGAAGACCCCAGAAGTTTTCTCGCGCAGTATACAGATACAGGAGCAGTAATAGATGAAATTCAGCATGTCCCTGAATTATTCTCCTACCTGCAGGGAATTCTTGACAGCTCAAAAGAACCGGGCAGATTCATTCTTACCGGCTCACAGAACTTCATGCTGTCAGAGAAGATATCACAGTCCCTTGCAGGAAGGGTGGGAATTCTAAAACTTCTTCCACTGTCAATTTCGGAGATAAAAAATGCCGGCCTGGCGAAAAAGTCATATGAGGATTATCTGTTCACAGGATTTTACCCGCGAATTTATGCTAATGATATTAATGCGGCAGATTACTACTCATCATATATTCAGACATATATTGAAAGGGACCTCAGGCAGTTAAAGCAGATTAAGGACCTTTTTTTGTTTCAGGACTTTCTGAAGATGTGTGCAAACAGAAACGGTCAGGTTGTAAACTTCTCCTCACTTGCAAATGACTGTGGTATCTCAGACAAAACAGCAAAGGAATGGGTCTCTCTGCTTCAGGCATCGTTTACAGTATTTTTAACAAGGACTCACCACAAAAATTTCAACAAAAGGCTTACAAAAATGCCGAAACTCTACTTTACAGATCCCGGTCTGGCATCTAACCTCGCCGGAATACAAAATCCCGAACAGTTAAATTACCATCCGCTAAAAGGAGGACTCTTTGAGTCGATGATAGCAGGTGAACTGTTAAAGTTCAGGTTCAACAGATCAAGGGAGAACAATCTTTACTACTGGAGGGATAAATCAGGTCATGAGATAGACTGCATAATAGATACAGGACAAAACAATCCTGTTCCCGTTGAGATAAAGGCCGGCAGGACAATAAGTAAAGATTACTTTAAAAATATTTCATACTGGAATAATCTATCAGGAAACACTCCGGAAAGGTCTTTTGTTGTTTATGGCGGCGATAACTCCCAGAACAGAAAAGCCGGGCGAGTAATATCCTACGATGATATTGGTGAGCTGACCGGATATCTGTAATTGAAGAGATGGAAATACCCCCTTATAGCACTGCGTGAGGCTGTTATCAATGCCATCTGCCATCGTGATTATAGGGTGTCCGGAAATGTTCAGGTCAGAATATTTGACTCAAGACTTCAGATCTGAAAATCCCGGCCTTCTCCCGGACGGGATAACAATCGCCATCCTTAAAATGGAGCATGCTTCACACCCCCGTAACAAAAAAATTGCATGGCTGCTGTTCCTTTCAGGGTACATTGAACAGTGGGGTTCAGGTACTTTAAATATGCTGAATGCCTGCGGAACGGAAGGTTCACCAGAACCGGAATTTAAGGAGGCCGGTGACGATTTTGTAGTCACATTTGATAAATCTCCTGCGCTCAATCTGCTAAAAAACCCTGAATTTTTAAATGAAAGGCAAAACAAATCAATACAGTACTTAATGGATCACGCTGCAATAAATTCTAAAGATTACAGTGATCTGTATGAATGCACCAGCCGGACAGCACGCCGTGATCTGTCTGAACTTGTCCGGTTAGGTATTGTAACAGCTATTAAAATAGGAAAACAGGTTGAGTATTCTCTTCATGACTCTTTGCGGACAAACGCGGACAAACACGGACAGGGCGTATAATCTGTAATTCTGCTGTGACATATTGGCGGTTTAGAAACAGGATTCTTCTCAAGATTTAAAGCACCCGGAGAAGAGTCAGTATTATATTTCATGTGAGGTAATCTATAAATCATGGCATCCAAAAGTATCAGTATCTCTGATGAGGCATATGAACGCCTTAATGCATTAAAACAGAATGGTGAAAGCTTCACCGATGTAATAATCAGAGTCACTCCCAAGAAGAGAAAACTCTCTGAGATCCTAAAAGACCTGGAACCTATCGATGAAAAAGCCGCAGAGGAGATGAAAAAGGCAATAGAAGAAAGCAGTGATTAAATGATAATTCTTGACACTACTTTCCTTATAGACCTGTTATCAGAAAAAAAGGGAGCCATCAGATTTTTAGAGGAGATAGAGGATAAAGATGAATTAATCACAACAACATTTGTAAATATCCTCGAACTCCATAAAGGAGCATTCAGATCAAGACAGACAATAAATGAACTTGATAAAATTGATAAATTCCTGGAAAAGTTTGATTACCTCGACTTTACGGATGAAATATTCATCATATTTGGAAAATTATCTGCATATCTTAAGAGTAATGGGAGACCAATTGGACAGTTTGACGAACTGATTGCAAGCATTGCACTATACAATGACGCAGCGGTTGTAACAAATAACACAAAAGATTTTTCCAGAGTGCCCAACCTGAAAATAATCAATCACTAAACAACTTTGGACACAATCCGATTTTTCAGTGATGCCTGGAGAATTCCCCATCACTATTTTTCAGACTGTTTTGAAAACCGGAATCATTCTTCCACACCCTCTTCAGGCGACTCCTTAAGATCTGTGCCAGTGCACCGACAATGAGCATTCCCACTGGAGCATCATTTGTTACAACCTTCGCCAATCACAATTCCGGGCAGAACTGTTACACTGGTACCAATAGAAGCATTTTTTTCATCGGATGGTTGCCATGGGGGATGCTACCGCGTGGAGAACAGGAGTCATTAGTAAGTACTGCATTTAGCTCTATGAGATATTATCTTTAGACATAATCACCAGCAAATTCTTTATTGTCTCATACTCCAACATGTACTTAAAGTTGAAAGTCAACATGCCAGACAATCTTATATCCGTTGTGGAAGAATCAGAGGGCTTAAACAGCAGCCTCATCTCAAAGATACGCCTGGAAATTCTGTGGGCACTCTCCGAACTTGGCGAAGATGGAGCCACAGCACGGCAACTTAAGGCCGGACTGAACCTGAGCGACGGCGCAACCTATACAAACCTGAAAAAACTTGCAGGAATGGGTTATCTCCGCTGCGAAAAAGTGATTTTCGAAGGAGAAGAACTGGAACTTTATGCTATAACCCCAAAAGGACTGACTGAATGGCAGCGTGTCCGCAACTGGCTCTGCAAACTCCTGGAATGTGAAGGTGACACCTGTGAGCGATAGAAGCAAAGCAATTGCCTGGCTTTCGTGAAGCAGATTTTCAGATGGAAAAAAACCTGTTTGAACACCGGCTCATCGCTCAAAAGATCATCTATCTGCTAAAGCTAAAGGGAATCACATTTAATTACCCTTTTCACCTCTACGTCAGAGGACCCTACTCACCAGCCTTTGCGTGGGATTACTACCATTATGCTGATGAATTTCTGCTGTGCAAAACAGAGGACATACTATCACCTGACGAAGTGGATTACATTGTTGAACTTACCGGCCTCTTTAATAAAAACCCCGCCCTGCTTGAGATCGGGGCGACTTACAGCCATCTGGCCTTCGAGATGCACAACCCACCGCAACAGGCATACAAAAAAGTCAGGAGAATGAAATCTTTCTACTCCAACGAACTGATTATCAAAGGTATCAACAGAGCAAAGCAGTACCTCTTTATCCCCACCGAAGATGAGAAGAAAGCACTCGAAACCGAGCTGAATAAATGGCAGCTGGCCGGAATTCAGTCAATGAGGCATTAAAATGCAAAGAATGAGAGGAGACATCTGGTTTGTAGACCTCACGGGGGCACGAACAGGGCGGGCTACGACCTGCCATAGTGCTTGCCGTTGCACATGGAGCATAACCATTGTAGTCCTACTCACAACAACTCAGGCAGCATTTTCATTCCCATACAGTCATGGCATAGAAAAAAGTTCACAAAATAAAACTTTCCTGCAATAGTGCAGCACTGATATTTCAGATTGTTGCCCTCTCTAAAAACCGTTTTGTCAGAAAGACCGGAAGATGTTCAGCTGAGGATATGGACGCGATAAACATTCTTTTAAAAGATCTGCTATCTCTAAAATAACTGATATTTCCGTGTTATAAGATATTGACTTATATCCCGAATGTAAATTTCCAATTACTTCTTCAAAGGGGTTCACGCAACTCTTCAGTTGTCAGACCGGCCTGAGACAGAATAGACTGAAGAGTTTTTGGTGGAGGAATTTTACCAGAGTGGACAGTTACAATTGCACCGTTTTTTTGGTTATGAAAATAGTGATGACTCCCTCTGACATCTACAGGCTCAAGACCAGCCTTTTTGAGGGCTTTAACTACCTTTTCCCCGGAAATTCGCGGGAGCTTCATATTTCGGCTTTTGCAGTATTCATTGGGACAGTTACTTCAACCGGAATTGGTTTTCCGAGTTTTTTTGCAACTTCAATATAACCGGCAATTGCCTCTTCTATATTTGCCAGTGCTTCGTCCCAATCTGAACCCTCACTGATACATCCGGGCAGAGATGGTACTGTCACAGTATAACCTCCATCCTCATTCTTTTCCATCATTACAGTATATCGAAGGCAATTGTATGACATATAAAATTCCTCTAATCAGATAATTACTTTATAGGCATATAGGTTTTCTCAAGGACCTTAAAATAATCTCCGGCTATCACTGATTTTTCAGACTGTGCCCATTATATCGCTATTTCATATATGACATACTGATAATGTCAATGGCGGTTTAGAAATAGGGTTCTCTCAAGATTTAAAGCACCCGGAGAAGAGTCAGTATTATATTTCATGTGAGGTAATCTGTAAATCATGGCATCCAAAAGTATCAGTATCTCTGATGAGGCATATGAACGCCTTAATGCATTAAAAAAGAATGGTGAAAGTTTTACCGATGTAATTATCAGAGTCACTCCCAGGAAGAGAAAACTCTCTGAAATCCTAAAGGACCTGGAACCTATCGATGAAAAAGCCGCAGAGGAGATGAAAAAGGCAATAGAAGAAAGCAGTGATTAAATGATAATTCCTGACATCACTTTCCTTATAGACCTGTTATCAGAAAAAAAGGGAGCCATCAGATTTTTAGAGGATATAGAGGATAAAGATGAATCAATCACAACAACATTTGTGAATATCCTCGAACTCCATAAAGGAGCATTCAGATCAAGACAGACAATAAATGAACTTGATAAAATTGATAAATTCCTGGAAAAGTTTGATTACCTCGACTTTACGGATGAAATATTCATCATATTTGGCAAATTATCTGCATATCTTAAGAGTAATGGGAGACCAATTGGACAGTTTGACGAACTGATTGCAAGCATTGCATTATACAATGATGCAGCGGTTGTAACAAATAACACAAAAGATTTTTCCAGAGTGCCCAACCTGAAAATAATCAATCACTAAACGACTCATGACAGCGTCATAAATCTAAAACACCAGAGAAGAGTCATAATATATTTTTCATGCCTGTTCTCATAACCCCGGCAAATACCACAATCCCACCCCTTACAAATTGGTTTTGAAAACCGGAATCATTCCACTTCACCCTCTCATCTATCTCCTTAAGACCAGTGCACCTAAAACCCCAAACATTCCTACCGGAAACATCTGTTGTCACAATCACACCGAATGTGGTATAAGTCGTCTGAAAAGATACATTTATTCATATTGGTGAGATATATAACTCCTGTCTTCGAAGAGATCATTTTAATCATTAAGAATATTTAAACGCATAAGTATTTTTCAAAACAGAAAAAAAAGGGAGAGCACAATGAAAGCACAGGACAGAATTATAAAAAAAGTGAGAGAAGACTTTTTATTCATCAGAGACAGATGCTTTGCTGTCCTGATTTTTGGCTCATATGCACGCGGAGAAGAAAGTCCATGTTCTGATATCGATGTCTGCATTGTATTAAAAGAAGGAAGCATAAACAAAGGTATACTATATCAGGACGTTTATGAGAATGTCAGAATGGATGAATACGATGTGGTAATCTTTGAAAGCTGTGATGAGCACCTGAAATATGAGATTTCAAAGGATTATATCATTGCTTACTGTAACAATCCTGAAGAGTTAAAGAAATACTTAACTCCATCTTTCGGTTATACCCCGGTAAAGAAAACAAGGGAAGATCTGTTGAATGAACTCGGGGCTGTACTGAATGCAACAGGACAAAATATCCCGGAAAACTGATTTTATAATCGGCAAACTCAGGTTTTTAAAAGAGAACAAACCTGAAAGCTCTGAAGATTTCAAAAATGACGAGATATTGCAGATGGCAGTTCTTTATGGAATTCACACAGCAATTGAAGCGCTTGTTGATATGACAGTAATAATTGAAATATGCAGAAACAAAAGCCAAAATCCCGGAGATTATGAAAGAATAGCCTCATTATTTGAAAACGGACTTATTGATGAGGATGAATATGACGGACTCCGGAGATTAAATGGTCTTAGAAATGCCATAGTCCATGCATATGACTCGTTGATACTTGATGAGATCTATAATAACTATGAACCAATCATAAACGACATTGGAAAGATAACTCAGTCTTTCTGTGAAAAATACTGATGACTACCAAATCCGGCCTAAGTGTGGATTTTTGAACCGGCCCGGCTGGGCATTTTTAACAGTGGATAAATATCAAATTATTCGTGCCCGTTGAGAACGAAAGCATAAGCACAGTCAGGTTTAAATCCGGATCATGAATGCCTGAAACCATTATATTCTCATTGGAATAGGGATTAGCTCTTTTTCCTATACTAAAAATATATATTTTAATCTGACATAGTATATCATATCATGAAGACCATCATTGAAGTTCACAAAGAAGGGAAATATTTCGTTGCAGTGGATCTTCTCTCAAATGTTGCAGATCAGGGTTTATCAGAAGAAGAGGCAGTAAATAATCTCCGGAAAGGTCTTGAAGAGCATTATCGGATTTTAGTGGAACTTGCACCAGACAGACATAAACTCAGAGCATTGGAAATAGATGTGGACAGCCTTGTCGAAAATACCTCTGCTGTCAGCACTTAAAGTTATTAAAACGCTTTCTGCTTTTGGTTATGAACCGATACGCCGGACCGGGAGCCATATCCATCTGCTGCATCCGGAAACAAAAAGGCTTGTAACAGTTCAAAATCATCCTGGAATCGCTATTGGTACTCTTATCTCAATACTTATACAGGCAGATATTGAAAGAAAAGATTTTCTGAGTCACCTGAAGTGACTAAAACTTTATTTTGTGATAAAGATGCTCAGAGAGTTTTTCAACCGGAATTACTCCCTTACATCTATCCTGGCATCTCCTTAAGACCTACTGCCGGTGCACTTAAAACCCAAGGCATTCATGCCGGAACCTGGCACGTCTTTTGTTACAACTGCACCGGCAGTCACCAGTCGTCTGAAAAGATACATTTATTCATATTGGTGAGATATATTCCTGTACGCAGGTTTATTTTATGTCATCGGTAAAAGATAAAATGACAGAGATTATTCATTCACAGCCTGATGATTCATCATATGATGAGATATTACGTGAGTTAATATTTGAGCGGATGATTGAAAGAGGTCTTGATGATTCCAGATCCGGAAGAGTAATCTCAGATGAAGAGATGAAAGAACGGATATTATCATGGCAGAGATAAAACAGACATTAACCATTATCTGTTTAAATCCGGACATAAAAGAGCCATAACCGGAGAATAATATGAACAGCAACAAACCTGAGATAAATAGTCCTGACACCTATAAAATTAAAATTGAAAAAATGAAGATGGCTGCGCAGGATAAACTCTTTCTAAAAGACATTGCTGAGGTATCAGAGGATTATAAATACGTTGATCTGGAAGGTTGGGAAGAATAACTGTGGGATGAAGTATCCACAAAGTATTACAGCAGGCAAACAACAGACCAAAGTGAGCAGCAATGACTAAACCAATTGAATCGGGACTAATCTTAAAAGGTGAGGATGCCCGGAGATTTCATAAATATATGGATAATCCGGAATATTCAAAAGATGGAAAAGATATGATCCGCCGTGCAGTAAAAATAGCTGAAAAGAAGCGTGCCAATACAATAGCTGACTAAATTCATCAACAGGACAAAAATTATATCGATATTTCATATATAACAGACTGATTAAGGAGAATTATAAATATGAGAGTTCATGAATCTGAAACGGTCGAATTCAAAAAATCCCTCTCCCAGACAGAACCTGCTCTTAAAGCAGTCTGCGGCTTTCTGAATTATCACGGAGGGATAATATCTTTCGGAAGGGCCAATGACGGAACAATAACCGGAGTTGAACCAACAGATCATACACTGCGTAAACTCTCCCAGCAGATATCCTCAAGGATAAAACCGGAAATTACACCGGACATCCGTGTCATTAAAGAAGATGAAAAATCCATCATCGTTGTCACAGTTCCGGAGGGAAACAACAAACCATATTTCCTTGATGGTATTGCATATGTCCGTTCTGGAACTGAAAATAAAGTCATTTCCCCGGACGAACTAAAACGGATAATTCTAAACAGCTATTCTCTCCCCTGGGATGAACAGGCATGCCACGGTGCTACAGTTAATGACATCGACCAGGATGCAGTCAGAACATTTCTAAAAAAGGCCAATGAAGAGAGGCGCTGTAATATCAATCCGGAATTACCATTGGAAATTTCGCTTGATAAACTCGGAATAATCAATAATGGCATACCAACCAATGCCGCAGTACTCTTCTTTGGAAAAGAACCACAACGCTTCATCATTCAGTCCGAAGTGCGTTGTGCCCGTTTCAAAGGTGAGGAAATCTCCGGCACATACATCAGTATGAGTGTCTTACGGGGCCGGCTTGACCAGATAATAGAAGATACCAATCAGTTTATCATTAAAACCATCAACAAATCTGCACAGATAATTCCGGGTAAAATGCAGCGGGAGGAACATTGGGAATATCCTCTTGTAGCACTGCGTGAGGCTGTCATCAATGCCATCTGCCATCGTGATTATCAGGTATCCGGAAATGTTCAGGTCAGAATATTTGACTCAGGACTTCAGGTCTGGAATCCCGGCCTCCTCCCGGACGGGATAACAATCGCCATCCTTAAAATAGAGCATGCTTCACGCCCCCGTAACAAAAAAATTGCGTGGCTGCTGTTCCTTTCAGGGTACATTGAACAGTGGGGATCAGGAACATTAAATATGCTGAATGCCTGCAGAACGGAAGGTTCACCAGAACCGGAATTTAAGGAGGCCGGTGACGATTTTGTAGTCACATTTGAGAGATCATCTGCATTCGCTCTGCTAAAAAGTCCTGAGATTTTAAACGAAAGACAGCATAAATCAATACAGTACCTAAAAGACCACACTGCCATCTCCATTAGAGATTACAGCAACCTGTATGGCTGCAATATTCGGGCAGCACGCCGCGACCTGTCCAGACTATTACACCTCGGCATTGTAGCAGCTGTAAGGAAAGGAAAACAGACAGATTATTCCCTTCACGAATCCTTGCGGACATTACAGATGTGACTCTTTAGATGGTTCAGCTTAAGATATCTATAAATAAATCTTAATATAATGCTTTGTGTGGACAAATCCGGAATGTAGTTCCGAATTTGTCCGAATGCAGAGGATGATTATGATCAAAAGAGAGGCTGAAGAAAAACTAAAAGAACTTGCAGGTGGATTTCCGGCAGTAACTGTTAAAGTTCAGGTTCAACAGATCAAGGGAGAACAATCTTTACTACTGGAGGGATAAATCAGGTCATGAGACTGACTGCATAATAGATACCGGACAAAACAATCCTGTTCCCGTTGAGATTAAGGCCGGCAGGACGATAAGTGCAGATTACTTCAAAAATATCTCATACTAAAACAATCTCTCAGAAAACCCTCCGGAAAGGTCCTTTGTTGTCTATGGCTGCGATAACTCCCAGAACATAAAAGCCGGGCGAGTAATATCCTGTGATGATCTAAGTGCGCTGACAGCATATCTGTAATTTCTAATGAATCATCACATTAGACATCACAATATTTCACTTTATTACCCGTTTGAATGTATAGTCCCGGCACATGAGTGGCTTTTTAATTTCTGTAAATACTGCCATGCTTATCCATCTTTGGATTATTTGCTTTTCATGGCTGTTAACACACGATTCAAAACTTAAGGTCTGGTTTATTATTATGTTTCAGATCTTCTAAACCCATCCTGGCATTCACTTTCGTTAACAATCAAAACCTGTTTTGCATATCCGTGAAAATATTATAACAATTAATTTCACTTTGATCCCAATCGATTCCCTCAAATATATTCTGAGTGAAATTTCGGTTCCTGGTTTTGACTGAAAACTACTATTCAGAATATGGTGAACTGTCCTCTTATCTTGAAAATAAAGGAACAAAGGTAATTTCTGGAACAATGAAAAACTGTACAATCTGATATTAAACAGAGAAAATAAGTAGTGTCACCGTTGGTTTAATTCTTCTGGCAAATTTCTGAAAGATAAGGCAAAATGTCAGTTATTCCTGACTGTAATATGATCTGTCAGTTAACCAGATATATGATTAATTACAATAATATCCTGTGCGTAGAAATAACAATTTAAAACTCTCTGTTAAAAATATAAAGGGCAAAAACTACCTATATATCATTAAAAGCTTCAAAGTTAACCAAAAATCCATTAGTATCAACAAATATGTCGGAAATATTGAAAATATCAACTTAAATGACGTATTTCTAAAATTGTCTGAACTTGACTATCTAAAGTTAACAAAGATAACCGATTATTACCTCAAAAGCAATAAAGAATCAATCCTCAGAGAAGAACAGATAAAAGAACTTGAAGAGCTCAAAATTCTATTCGAATACTTTGCAGATGAATTTCCGGATGAAAACGAGAGATATGCCATGGAAAATTATGTCAGATACGTCCATGGAACAACAGCAATTGAAGGCAATACCCTGACGCTTCAGGAGTCAAAAATACTTCTCCTTGATCGGATCTCACCTGCCGGAAAAACAATGAGAGAAATATATGAAGTTGAAAATTACGGGAGATTAAAGGAATTTTCAAATGGTTATCACCCGGAAATCTCAGAGAGTCTCATAAAAAAAATTCATGAAATACTGATGGATAACATCCTGAGAGACCCCGGGGAATACAGAAATGTATCAGTATTTATTGAAAAAGCCGGACACGAACCACCGCCTGCAATACTTGTTCCGGAGGAAATGGATACTCTGATATCCTGGATTAATAAAAATAAAAGTATCATGCACCCTTTTGAACTTGCAGTAATCACACATGCAAAATTTGAGGCAATTCATCCCTTTGTAGACGGAAACGGGCGTGTGGGTCGTGCCCTGATGAATTTAATATTGCAGGAAAACGGATTTCCCGAACTTTTCCTTGGGACCAAACACAGGAACGATTATCTTAATTCGTTTGAAACGGCAGATAGAAACGACTACAGAGACATGGTATCAAAATTAATCTCAATATACAAAGAAGAGCACCAGAGAATAATATCTGAATTGAGGTCAAAAAAGGATTTGACTGACATATCAGAGCTAAAACAGAAGTACCCGGAGATCACTGCTGAGTTTTTCAGGCTAAAGAAGAGGTACAGAAATTCCGGGGAAAAATAATACTCATCTCACCATTCTGTCAGTCCCTCCTCCTCAAAAATTTCTGCCAGAATTTTTGTTTGCTTTCCATCCCCTATCTTTTCCTCCCACTCATCGGGATGGTATCATGTCTGTCTGCAAAAGGGCCTGTTAAGAGATTATTCTGGGCATATTTTTTCTTTAAAATGTCCTTTCTATCAGGTTTTTTTAGTTCCCGTTTGAACCTGTTTGACCCTTTCAGGTGATATATCATAAATACTCGTCCCAGTCAATCTCTGTAAATTCCTCGTTTTCATAGATTTCCCTGTACTCCTTATTCTGCATCTGAATGCAGTGTGATTTTACAAGTCTCATGACGATCTCATCATATGTATCCCCTTTGCTTCAAATCTGCTTTAAAAGGTCTCTTGTTTCCGGTTTAACTGTAATAGATGCCATAACAGTATAATTGAGCTGATGGATAATTAATATTGTTTCAGATGACTATTTGCACAGATGCAAAAATGTAATAGAAATAATTCTGTAAATTCGGTCTGTGACACAATGCCTGATCGTTACAAAAAAAGTTCAATATGCTCTCCAATCAGGGGTGTGCCTAAATAACGTAACTTTGTTATTTTAGTTCAGTCACATCCTGGCACAGTCGGATTTTTCAGTGATATGAAAATATGAACTGATTCTCCCGGTTTAAATCAACTGAAAAGTGAACTGGTAATTACGAATGGTCAGCCATCACTGAATTTTCAGACAGTGTCCTTATGTGGATGATTATATTTGGGCAGAAAACAGCAGCTATAATAAGTTATTTATGTTTTCAGTTCATATTATGCAGTTAATGAAGAGGGTTCAGGTCATCGCTGACGGGTATGTCCAGAGGGTGGGCTATAGGGATTTTGTCCAGAAGGAAACTTTCTGCCGGGATATTACAGGATATGTTAAAAACCTCGATGATGGCAAAGTTGAAATTATCGCTGAAGGAAGTGAAGAGGAACTTCAGGCTTTTGTTTCACGAATCAATATAACAAAATATCCAATTAACGTTACTGAATGCAATGTTTCATGGCAGGAATCAAAAGAAGAATTTAAAAAATTTGAGATTAAAAGAGGCGATCGGGAGGAAGAAACTTTTGAGAGACTGGATTACGCCGGGAAAATGCTGTATGAAATCCTTGAGTTCTCAAAAGAAACCCTTGATGTCTCAAAAGAAACACGTGATATCTCAAGAGAAACTCTTGAAGTCTCAAAAGAAACCCTGGACAATTCAAGGGTTTCTCTCAGACTTCAGAACAATATGCTGGATAAACAGGATCAGATGATTGAGATTGGAAAAGAGACAAAAGATGAGATTGCTGAACTTAGAACAAGTACTGGTAAATATCTTGATGAGGAATTCAAAGAGATCAGGAAGGAACTTGTCTCTATAAAAGATGCCCTGGCAAGAGCGGGTATTAAAGTCTGAATTATGATTGCCGGTATCTGAAAAACAGTTATATCCTGGGTTTATTCTCATGCGCATGCAGTTCTGCGGTTCCTGGGTTAATGCGGCCCTTTTTTTTCCTATAAATCCGGAAAATTCCTTCTTTAATTCTGAGACAATAAACCCTGGGGCTATCATTCCTGTTCTTATAACCTCTGAAACTGCCTTTATTTCCTCTTCACCGATTAAAGGGTTTTGCAACCGGAATCATCTTTTGACACCCGCCGGACAGCACGCTGTGACCTGCCGGACATGTTCAGTTGGGCAAAACCTATTGTAAAAGGCAACCGGAGTATTCTCTTCATAAATCTTTGTGGACAGATGTGGAGATGAAACAAATCTGTAATTACTGCATTAAGGCTGGAAGACATCATCTTTTGATTACCGTGCCGGCAGGAATGTACACAGGACTCCGGAGTGAGATATTATTTACTATTCCACAGTTTCCTTCAATGGTTATGGAAATGTCAACTGATACATTGTTTCATACAGCCATTGAGGCACTTGTTGACATAGCTATAATTATTGAAACAAGCATGAGTGAAAGTCAGAAGGTCGGAGATTATGAAAAATTTGCTGCTTTATTTGATGGTGGATTTATTGGTCTTGATGAATATAATGGTCTCCGAAGACTAAATGGTTTTAGAAATGCGGTTGTTCATGCATATGACTCTCTGATACTTGATGAAATATATGATAATTATGAATCAATCATCAATGATATTGGGCAAATAACTCAGCTTTTCTGTGAAAAATTATGATTATGATTTCATTTCCGGAGATTTGGATATGTGCTGCCTGGATAAAATTAACCTGTGAACATTCTTATCACCACGCCCAATGCCTTTGTAGATAAAACCTGAATCAATCCACATATCAGGATCAATAACATTCCGGCCGTCAACTATTGCAGGACATTTTACCCCTGCTGTTCCGGATATTTCCTCCGGCTTCATACTGAAATATTCCTTATGTCCGGCAAGAACAGCGAT
This sequence comes from Methanoplanus limicola DSM 2279, assembly GCF_000243255.1. Classification (NCBI taxonomy): domain Archaea; kingdom Methanobacteriati; phylum Methanobacteriota; class Methanomicrobia; order Methanomicrobiales; family Methanomicrobiaceae; genus Methanoplanus; species Methanoplanus limicola. The sequence continues at coordinate 233,772 of NZ_CM001436.1, read as the reverse complement.
AACATCAGCACCGGCAATGACTTCATCAAGGTCATGTGAGATGTTGTCACCTTCGTCAAGTCCGGGATAACTGAGAACATGAGGGTCATGGATGCTCACTTCTGCACCGGCATCTTTGCAGAGTTTGTAGTAAACTTCCGCCGGAGTATCCCGTGCATCATCGGAGTTGGCAAGGAAGGCCCATCCGAGCAGGGCGATTTTGATCTCGTTTTCCGGCCCCTCTAAAACTTTTCCGGCACGCCTGAGGGCCGACTTTGTCAGGGTAAACATATGATGGGGCATGAAGTCATTTATCTGCCGGGCAAGAACATACAGTGATTCCTTTCCTTCCGGAAAGTCAAGAGGGTCAAGAGGTTCAAAAGGCTCAGGTGTTTCAAAGGGTTCAGTATACACGGAGGCATCAGGTGTTTCAAAGGGTTCAGTAGAAACGGAGGCATCTGGTGTTCCGACACTGAATTTTAGTTTTAATCCCTCGTTGACGATCTTTACTCCACGCTCCAGGTGATAGGTGTCCTTCGTTAAACAATGGCCGCCGACACCGGCACCGGGGAGAAGCATTGCCCGTGTAATTCCCTCACCTTTAAGTGAGTCAACACCTCTTCTGACATCATAGAAGTTGATGCCCATTGCCTCACAGTAAAGTGCCAGCTGATTAGCTGCTGCAATCTGCAAATCCCTGAAGGTATTCTCGGCAGTCTTTGTAACCTCGGCTGCCGTTGCACTCATAGGAATCAGCTTACCCTTTGTCAGAACCGGACCGTACAACTCCATCGCACGCTTTGTGTTTGGTGAGTCAATGCCGTCCAGAACTCTTCCGTCTGCATCATAACTTTTTATTCCGCCGACAATCCTGTCATGCTCACGGATGTTTCTCAGAAGCCGGCCAACCATAACCCTCTCCGGTGCATGGGCAAGGCAGAAGTCCTCACCTGCAACAAGTCCGGATTCTTCCTCAAGAATCTCCCTTGCCATACCTTCAGTTGTTCCTGGAGTAATAGTTGACTCCAAAACCACAAGAGTTCCGGGAGTCAAATACCTGCCGGCATTTCTAAGGCCCTTTATTAATGGAGTAAAATCCGGGATGAGATCCTCTCTGCTCTTAAAAGGTGTCTGTATTGCAAGGGTTATAGCATCACACTCGGAAAGCCTGGAAAAATCAGAAGTACATTCAAACTTCCTTCTGCCAGCAGATTTTCCGGAAGATTCCCCATCTCCACCGGATTCTGCATTCCCTGTGACCTTTTTAATTAGCTCATCAAGTCCCGGCTCCTCACCTTTAAGCGGGCTTTCGCCGGAGTTGAGCATATCAATCTTATATCCGGAAGTTATGGAATCACGCTGAAATCCATAGACATAATCAAACTCCGGTGCATCAGCGAAGAGCACTGCCGCCGGAATTCCGACATAACCCATACCGATTACCCCGATCTTTTTAATCGGCCCTCTGGCTCTCAGAAGACCTTTAATTTTACTGCTCATAGATGGACTTTTCCTCTTATGTGGTACCAATAACTTAAAACTGGTTTATTGTATAATATTTTGCTTCAGTTCAGTGTTATAATATGATGGCATCTCATCCGGAGATTTCGTTGATAACCTCACAGATATACCTGCACTCATCCTCACTCACACCCGGATGTACAGGAAGGCTCAGAATTCTTCTGCTTAAGTCATCTGCAACAGGACATTTCGGGTTTGGCATATCTGCATAAACCGGCTGCCTGTGAACCGGTACAGGATAATGAACTGCTGAACCAATACCATTAGAGGCCAGATATTTCATAAGCTCATCCCTTTCCATCGGGAAATTATCTTCCACCAAAACCGCATACTGGTGATACACATGCAGACAGTCCGGGTTATTAAATGGCTTTGTAATTCCCTGATGAAGAATTTCCGAGTCATAAATCCCGGCATTTCTCCGCCGGAGCTTATTCATCACAGAAAGCTTTGAGAACTGCACCCTGCCGATTGCTGCATCAATATCAGACATTCTCATATTGTACCCGATTTCAGTATGTAAGTACTTCTCACTCTGCCCGTGATTGATGATTCTTCTTATCTTATCAGATGACTTAGAATCATTGCAGGTTATCATACCACCTTCTCCGGTGGTCATATTTTTGGTGGGATAAAACGAGAAGCACCCGGCATCACCAAAAGAGCCGACTTTTTTGCCTTTATATTCTGCACCATGTGCCTGTGCACAGTCCTCAATTAAGAGAAGATTATTGTCCTCACAGATCTCCGTAACAGGCTTTAGATCAAAAGCCTGCCCGAAGAGATGGACACCGATTACAGCCTTTGTCCGGAAGGACAGATTCTCCATAATCTCATCCGGACTTATATTAAATGTCTTTTCATCAACATCCACACAGACCGGCTTTGCACCGCAGAGACTGACCGCTGATGCGGTGGCGAAGAATGTAAAAGACGGAACAATCACATCATCGCCTTTGGAGATTCCAAGTGCAAGAAGTGCTGCATGAAGAGCCGCAGTTCCGGAATTAACGCCAACTGCCTCTTTTGTACCTATAAATTCTGAAAATTCCTTCTCAAATTCTGAGACAACAGACCCGCAGGCTATCATTCCCGATCTCATAACCCCGGCAACTGCTTCGATTTCCTCCTCTCCTATGAAGGGTTTTGCAACCGGAATCATCTCCTGGCTCCCTCAGGTAACTCCTTAAACCGTGCCGGAGCACCGACTGCCAAAACCCCGTCCGGCACATCCTTTGTCACAACCGCTCCGGCAGCGACAAGTGCACCCTCACCAATTACAACTCCCGGAAGAATCGTTGCATTGGCACCGATTGAGGCGCCTTTCTTTATCACCGGACCTTTGATGCCACCGCGTGGAGGATACGGGTCATTAGTAAGTACAGCATTTGGGCCGATGAAGACGTCATCCTCAATTATTACATCGGTCGGGATGTACACAAGGCTCTGCAGTGAGACATTATTCCCGATTGTACAGTTGCCTTCAATTATTACAGAACTGCCGACAGAGACATTATCCCCGATAGTCGTCTTCTCCCGAATCATCACCGAATGTCCGGATGAGAAATTATCCCCTATAGTAACATCACTGTAGATGACAGTTCCAGGTCTTAATGTAAAGTTGTCACCGATGGTAACTCCGTTGAAATCTTCTCTGCCGGTATTTCCAAAACTACCGGAAGTTCTGATCTCCTCAGTGTTTTTGATTTTATCCAGATTCTCCCTTGAGGGAAAGCCAAGGGTAACACTCTTAAAAATATGCCCCCCGTCCCCCAGTCTGTTTATGCCATATGTGTCAGGCATATCGGTTTTATTGATTGTGTCAGGTATATCTCTGTCCATTGTACCCATTAAGTCACCGCACGTTAAATTGTCAGACTCTGAAATAATCAGTCGGATTATTATTAGTTATTCGTGTTTTATTCTTTTTAACTGATTGCCTGTCAAAATTTTTAATCGTAAGAAGCTCTACGATGAAAAACGGTGATGACTGAAAATAATCTGCATTTGTCAGATAAACTGAGGTATTTTACAGCCGGAATCATTTCTCTGCACTTCCAGTCATCTCTTAAAGACCTGGGTGCCGGTGCACTTAAAATCCCTGAGTGTTCCTGCCGATAGAGACATTATCACCGATTGTAACATCACTGTAGACAATTGTTCCGGACCTTAACATATGACCATTATCTATTGTGACTCTTCCTCAAGGACCTGGATAGTGAACTTGAAAATTTAAATCTCTATTATATTCTTCTCGTAACCATTCTCGTTCTTGAATTAATTGGAATATTTATATCCTCTTTTCTATTACAAGGTACGTGTCCATTGTTAGGCAACTGCAGTAGCACAATTAATTTATCTATGCCGATTATGAAGTAGATTTGGATAGTCTGAATGATTTGCCGGAGTTAAGTTATATAACCACCCACCTCTTAAATTCTTACTGCGGGCAACCATAGAGGAACTAAATAATTAAATAATATTGTGTCATATGAGTATAATTATGACTCATCGTGGTAAGGCAGCTCTTCTTTCAGTTAAAGCACCCTATGCAAAAATTATTCAGGGAAAAAAAGAATCTAAAATTGTAAAAAGAGAAATTGAGATTGGCCTTAAAAAGAAGAGTATTATAAAGATATAAACTATATTTTACCAATCCTTAACATCATTTATTTTCGTTCTAAATCTACATAATTTATCCGGTTTATCGGCACTGTCTGAAAATCCAGTGATGAACAGATTATTCTTGTGGAACACTTTCCTTTTTAGCTATTTTTGCCTATTTCATACCATCATATAACTGGAAAATCCAACTGTACCCTGAAGACGAAAATATTATGACAAAAGCTGTTAAAGAGGACTGAAATGTTTATTCCTGTCAGCACTTTTTTAATAGTTCCTGTTAGAAGCCAGAACAGCACCAGACATAACAGTGCTAAATAAATTCTGAAAGAGATGGTCAGGGATATTATATAATATCATACATTCCGGATGAAACCTCAGGCAAGTTCCGGCAATAAAGATCAGAAACAGAAACCTGTTTTACATATCCGTGATAAATATTATATCAATAAATTCCTGCTCCGCCTCAGAGATCAAAATCTGAGATTATAACTGCAGATTTTCTCTTCAGAGTTGATTAAGGCGAATTCACCATATTATCCGTATGCGCGGGAAGAAAGCCGTAATCCTGAAGATTACAAAATCTTATATTCAGTAAGAGATGTCTGCATTATTAAATCACAGGATGCCCGGAGAACCTTCATGGAAATGACAGATAATAAAACTACGACAGATATCAAAACCGGACCGGAAGTTACCCTGCATGCATTCTGGGACAGGGAGGAGGATTCCCTCGTCATATGGGGTGAGGACTTCACAAAAACAGGGGATAAGCCAAAGAGAAAGCGAAAGAAGAACGTTCCTCATCCATTCGCTGCAAGTCCTGCAACCCTGATAATCTCCCTTGAAAAGTTATTCCCGGGTACCATAGCATCTGTCACAACCGGAAGTTCATCTATAATGCTTCCCGGAGATAAATCCGGCACACCTCTCTCCTCCTCAGAAGAAATTCCGGAAGACTACAAAACTTCCGGATTCATAGTTCCCACATTATCCATAAGATCAAAAGATCTCTTCTTCCTCCTTGAATCTGTGAATCAGGATTCAGAGGTCTCTGCCGGAGATTCACTTGAATACTGGAGATTATGCCTCTCATATACTGTATTCATCACATCAGCAGGGCTAATAGTTCCAAAAGTTCATTACGACTATCCCGACACCTTACGGACCGGGTGGATGCCTGTTAAATTCGGCTATACGATGAAGAATTATCACAGCCTGCTTGAGAGTTCAGCCCCAAAGGTTGCCCTTTCCGGTGGTGAAGAACAGGAAGAGGTCTTTGAATCATTCATCAGTTCTGCGATAAAAGCAGTGGTTGGTCAGTCATTAGGGCCAAAATCCGGCGGTAACCGAAAGGAGAAGAGAGTAAGCCACAGAACCTCTGTGGATCAACAGTTCATTGAATATCTGAAAGGTGAGAGGGATCAGTTCACATCTGAAGAATACAAGCTCGGCAATTTCGCGCGTGTCATGAAGCCACACCTTGAACAGGCTGAATCAAAAGCAAGGGAGTATGAGAACGAACTGAGGCAGTCGCTGGAAGATGTTTTCATACCGCTCATCAGGGTGAGCAATAATCCGGATAACATCTACTCAGACTGGCTGCTCACATTTGGCTTTCAGTCTGAAAGTGACCCTTCGCAGATATATTCCACATATGACTTCTGGAGCGACCCTGCCATATCTGAATACTCAAAGGCAGGATATTTAAAAGCCATAAATGAGGGTTCTGAGATATATCCGCTCTTAAAGGAGAGTGCCGGTGATATGTACAGGGAACCTGTAATTCTTCCGGCAGACGATGCATTTGACCTTCTCCTGAACTACTCGGCTAAGCTTGAAGAGAGCGGCTTTGTCATTGAAACCCCGTCATGGTGGAAGAAGCCTGCCAAAAAGGCCGGGCTTAAGGTTTCGGTTGAGTCTGACGATGAGAATGACTTTTCAGCTTCATCAATAGCGGATTTCAGCTGGGAGGTTGCCGTTGGCAGTACAAAACTGAACGCTGAAGAGTTTGAAGACCTCGTAATGCAGAAAATTCCGGTGATAAAATACCGTGGCAACTGGATAAGACTGAACGCCGATGAGATAAAATCGCAGATTGAGCGCTTAAAGAAGAGATTTCCGGACGGAAAAGTCACCGCTGCAGAGATGCTGCGCCTTGATGCAGAGGAGGATACTGAGGTCTGCGTAAAGGGGCGCGCAGGTGAGATGCTCGCCGCCATACGAGAACCCGGGAAAATGCCGCAGGTCAGCCTGCCGGAAACATTCACCGGCACACTTCGCCCGTATCAGGAGAGGGGGCTGTGCTGGCTCTCGTACATGCTTGGATTTGGATTCGGTACATGCCTTGCCGATGATATGGGTCTTGGAAAGACGATACAGCTTATAGCATATCTTGCATCAGATCCGGACGGCACAGAAAAGACATTAATAGTTGCGCCTATGTCAGTCCTTGGCAACTGGAAGAGGGAGATCAACCGCTTCCTGCCCGGTGCCGATGTGTACATACACCACGGTGCCGCAAGATCGAAGGGTGAGGATTTTGTCAGTGTCATACAGGAGCACAGGATTATCCTTACGACATATCAGCTGATTCCGCGTGACGCCGAAGTTTTTGAAAATATGGAATGGGATTTAATCGTCCTTGATGAAGCCCAGAATATTAAAAATCACAGGACAAAGCAGTCCAGAACTGTCCGTAAATTAAACGGCAGAAAGAAGGTCGCCCTGACCGGAACTCCGGTTGAAAACCGCCTCCAGGAACTGTGGTCCATAATGGACTTTTTAAACCCCGGATTTTTAGGCACTTATACTGACTTCAAAGCGATTTATGGTGACTCTAAGCTCAATGAAAATTCCGGTGAGGTACTAAGAAGGCTGATACGTCCGTTCATGCTCAGGAGACTTAAGTCTGATAAAACTATTATTCAGGACCTCCCGGATAAGATGGAGATGAAGGTATTCTGTCCGCTCTCTGAAGAGCAGGCAGCACTGTATGCCGCATCTGTTGCAGAGATGCTTGAAGATATTGAGGAATCTTCCGGAATTGAGAGAAAAGGGCGTGTGCTCCGTGCACTTACGCGGCTTAAGCAGATCTGCAACCACCCGGCACTATTCCTCAAAGAGGGAAAGTTAAAGGAGGGTCAGTCCGGAAAACTTGACAGGCTTGTTGAGATGCTTGAGGAGGTGACTGAAAATGATGAGAAGGCCCTCATATTCACGCAGTATGCCACATTTGCAGATCTCTTAAAGGATTATCTCATAGCTGAGGCGAAGGTGCCGGTTTATCTTATCCACGGCGGAGTAAGCCGGGGCCAGAGGGAGATTATGATCAACCGTTTCCAGAAATCCGCCGGACCGGCGATATTTATACTGTCTCTTAAAGCCGGAGGAACGGGCTTAAACCTCACCGCTGCCTCTCATGTATTCCACATAGACCGCTGGTGGAATCCGGCGGTTGAATCCCAGGCAACAGACCGTGCATATCGTATAGGTCAGGATAAAAATGTGCAGGTGCGTATGATGATCTCGTCCGGAACTTTAGAGGAGAAGATTGATGCAATGATTGAGAGAAAGAAGGACCTTGCGGATAAGGTGCTGACTTCCGGAGATAAATGGCTTACTGATCTCTCCAATGACGAGATAAGGGATATAATAACACTCAGAGTTGAGGAGGATGAACTCTTATGAGCTGGTACTACACACCCTCGCAGCCGTACGGTGTTAAGGGCGGGCTTACTGCAAAGAGCAAAAGGGGCGACATAGGCACTTCCTGGTGGTCAAAAGGGATTCAGGAGGGTTTTCTGCCTCATTCTTATGACAGCTATATCTCAAGGGGTAAGAACTATGCCCGGAGGGGGCAGGTAATCTCAGTTAAGACTGAAGAGGGCCAAGTTACGGGCTATGTACAGGGGAGTGAGAGAACACCGTATAAAGTTACTGTTAATTTTGGTTATGCTGAGGAGAATTCCGGTCATGAAAAAGCCCTTGTGCATTACCTGAATGAAAATTATACTTCATTTTTAAGGATGCTCTCCGGAGATCTGACTGAGGATTTCAGCCGTGATATCAGGAAGAATACCGGGTTTACTCTTGTACCGGAGGGACGGTTTTCACTTAAAACACGGTGTTCATGTCCTGTGGGTTCTGAAGTATGCAAACATACTCTTGCTGTTTTATTTATTCTGTCAGAGCAGCTGGATGAGGACCCAATGCTTCTCTTCACTCTTGCCGGTATGGATAAGGAGAGGGTTATTGGTGAGGTGAGAGATCTTCAGTACAGGGGAGAAAGTGCTGATGAAGAATCTGAATTTACAGATAATCTGCCAAGCAGTGAAGGTACATTCTGGCATATGGGTGATAATCTTAAAAAAGCGGGATATTTTGATCCCGGCGATGAAATTGCCGTTTTAAGTTCTGTATCGGGAGATCTCTATAAGGGGCTGATGAAGAATACATCACCTTATGACAACACCGGAAGTATATCTGAGGATGTTGATAAGCTGAGGATTAAAGCGATGAAGCGCGCTGCAGATCTCCTCCGTTCATCTGAATACTATAGTGAAATGCTCCATCTGTTCTCCTTTTTGGCTGAAGAGTGAAAAATCCCGGATGAATAATCTGTTATTTCAATCCGGAATTATCTTTTCACATTTTCATTATAGTCTTTGAGTTTTAACAGGCCTTCTTTTATCTCTGTTTGTGCAGAGAATCCAAGTCCGCCTTCTTCGTAAGGTGCGGCTGCTTTTTTTACGCTGGCAAGTGACTTGTTTATGTCGCCGGGCCGCCTCTCTTCAAAGTTAATATAAACCTCTCTGTGGTTTATCTCCATCAGTGCTGAGGCAAGCTCCAGCAGATCTGTCTCTCTTCCGGTTGCGACATTATACACGCCGCCTGATGCACCCGGACATTTTCTGAATCCGTTACTGTATTCAAGGCCCATTGCGGAGAGGTTTGCCCGTACCACATCGCCGACATAGATAAAGTCCCTCGTCTGGCGGCCGTCACCGTATATTGTGATCGGTTCTCCGGCTGAGATTTTGTCAGAAAATATTGATATCACTCCTGAATATGGGGATTTCGGGTCCTGTCTTGGGCCATAGACATTGAAGTACCTGAGGGCGGTTGCCGAGACATTGTATAATGCGGAGAATACCTCTGCATAATATTCTCCTGTCAGTTTCTGGACTGCATAGGGTGTCATCGGTTTTGGCTTCTCATCCTCACCAAGCGGCATATTTGGGTTGTCTCCGTACACTGCTGCTGAGGATGCCATAACCACTTTACTGACGTTATTTTTCCGGGCGGCATTTAAGACATTTAATGTGCCTGTGAGGTTGACTTCGTTTGTCATATCCGGCTCTTCAACAGATTTCTGCACTGATGCTATGGCTGCCTGGTGAAAGATGCCGTCAGCACCTTTTACTGTCTCTTCAGGCAGATCGGAATTTGTGATGGAGCCATTAATAAATGTGATATTTTTCTTATCATCAAAGATCTCAATATTCTCCACCTTTCCGGATGACAGGTCATCGATGATGATGATCTCAATGTTTTTGTCTGAGGAGAGGGCTTCTGCAATGTTTGAGCCGATAAAACCTGCTCCGCCGGTTATGACATACTTCATTGGTGAGTTATTGGTTCTTTTGGTAAAAAAAGCGTGTGAAAATGGATTTACGTTTGTAAGCCGGATTCCGGAAAATCAGTTCAATTAATAAACGTTTATATTTGCGGGTATCTATATCTTATAATTTAATGGAGAATAAGATGAAATTAAAATTTAAAGTATCTGTCTTCTGCATTCTTGCACTTCTGCTTGCAGGGGTTGCCTGTGCAGGAAGTGTCATCTCGGTTCCGGCTGAAGGGCCAAATGAGGATGGCGCTATGTCAGTAACGGTTTCCGGAGTATCCGGTGTATCGGGCATCTCGTTTCTGCTTGAATACAATAAAGATAATCTTGCTGTTGAGAGCGCATCTTTAGGCAGTGCATTTTCCGGAGCCAGCCTTACCAAAAATATAGATAATGCTGCCGGAAAAACAAAATTTGTGATTATAACAACCAGTGCGATAAGTGTTGAGGATGCCTCTGACCTTGTAAATGTCAAATTCAGTGTCATTGATCCGGCTGACACTGTTGTAACTATTAATGATCCTGAATGGTCTGACAGCGTTGATTTTCTGCCGCATGACTTTGATTCTGTGATAGACGGTTCGCCGGAACCTGCTGCGACTGCAACGGCAGCACCGGCTTCATCAGCTTCTTCATCTTCTTCCGGAGGACATATCAGTTACTCTCCTGCAACATCAGCAACATCTACACAAACCCCAACTTCTGTAGCGACTTCAGCGCCCGAAGTTACGGCGGCTGCAACAGAAGAACCTACAGCTTCCGCTATTGATGTGGTCCCGGCTAAACCGGCAGAAGGAACTGTCACTCCGGATGTAACAGAGACTGGCGGCGCTCTTCCTGAGGCGGAATCCACAGTGCCTGCTTCTACACCGGGATTTGGTATTATTGCAGCTCTTCTTTCAGTTGCTTTTGCTGCTGTGGTGATTTCCTCAAGGAAATAATTTAAATACTCTTTTTTAAAAAATTATTGTTCTTCGGACTTTTGGGTATTTTAATCTCATTTTCCGGGCTGTATTTTCATATTAAAGAATTAATTATTTATAGCATTAATCAGAATTATTCACGTATAACTAATTCGCAGAAGGCTGTAAATTCCTGGGTTGGGGAGTTTATTTTTGCTGAGCAGATCTGCCCGGCAGACGCTGTGAATCCAAGTGGAGGCTGGCGGCTTTAAGCATGATGCGGTATGCTGTGTTGTGTCTGAATTAGGTTTCCTTAAACGGTTTGATAAGTCCCTGAGGAAAGATCCCAAATGGGGCGTCACAAATGGGGCGTCACGAATGGAGAGTAACGGAAGGGACAGAGCCGGAGGATTTGACTGGTTAGAAGAAAATTAGTGTTATGTTTTAAAAATGAGGTGAAAAGTTTATGAAAAAATTAAAGGTATCGCTATTGCTGGCTATGGTTCTGTGCCTGCTCATTGGAGGAGTCAGTGCATATACAGAACTTTTAGTATATTCTGGCAATATTGTCCCGCCCGGAGGATCCACTCAGGTTCCGGTTTATGTGTACGGGCTTGACAATGCAGAAGGAGTCTCATTTAATATGAGCTTTGATCAGACTAAAGTTAGAGTTGATGGCGTCACTGCTCTCGGAACGGATTTTCCTGATTCAGCTGTTTATGCAAATCCGAACAATGATACAGGGAAATTATCTGTTGCAATTACAAATAATGAAGGAATAAGTGCTAATTCCAGGAAAACTATTGCATATATCACCTTCTCAGCAGTTGCTGTAAGTGGTGATTCAGATTTACAATTTGTAGCCCCTTCAACTTACAGTACCAACTTTGGTCCGGTTGAGTTTAACTATACTTATTCCGGACAGATAAGTGTACGTAATCAAAGAACTATTATTGCACCTAATGGAAATCTGATCTATGGTCAGGGTAAATATCTGCCGGTTCAGGTCGATAATATTTCTGGTGCAAAATCAATCAGTGTTAATCTGATGTATGATGGCAGTTATGTCTCAATTGAAAATATGGCAACACCTTATGATGGAATAATTATTGACCAGGGTACTGAAGCAACCAATGGCAAAATTAGTGAGGAACAATATTATCAAATGATAAACTCTGATTCTTATAAAGAGTATCAGGATTTAATCAGTATTGATTCTCCTCACGGTCATAACTGGGCATATATCTATTTATTTATCCCTGATGGATTAACTACGGTTGTTCCTCAGGATATTGTGAATATATTCTTCACTCCAACTGAAACCGCAGGAACTGCTAATCTTACTGCTTATGGTTCCTACAGTGACGGAGATGATAATAACCGTATTTCACCTGATACGGCTTTTCCCTTTGACAGAAATGTCCCTGGTCAGATTGTCACATCCGGTGGTGGAGTAACTCCTGGTGGAGATATTAGAGCAGAATCCGGAATTCTCCCCCTTGAATCTTCCAGAGCATTTCCGGTTCAGATAAAAGGAACCACAGGTTGTGCAGGTTATTCTTTCGAGGCTCAGTGGAATTATGAAGATTTAAGCATTAATTCTGTAACATTAAATTCCAGTGCTGCTGGTGTGGGTGTTACAATTGATCACATGCAGAATGGCACATACTGGGGAGAGCCAAAAGCATACTGTACATTAAGCATTGGTAATCTTTCAGGATTTAACAATGACAACTGGGCATCTTTAGTTGATTTTAGTTTCACTCCAAACACGACCCGAATGGGTGATACCTGGTTTAATATCTCTGATGAATCTTGGGATGCCCCGTTATCACATGTGGTTCCAAAGGATAATGTAACAATTTACAATCCTGCAATCTCCGTTGGAAATGGAGTAATTACAATTATTGACACTGAACCTTTGCCGGATTTCGTACCAAGTGTTGATGCTCCACATATTGTAAAAATCAACCGTGATGATATGGTTCATGTAAAAGGACTCTATCTTTATGTGAGTAATCTTGGAACTGCTGATTTCAATTCTTCCGGTGTGGAAGTACCTGTTATAGCAGAACTGGGTAATTTTTCGGAAAAGACAAAGTTTGATAAAATTGTTAAAGTCGGGGACACAGTACAGGTTCTTGGGTTAAATATCGATATGAGTGCAAAAGATTATGGTATTGATCCTGAGACGACAGAACTTCCACAGGATAAAGTCATTAAAGTAACTGTTAATCCTGAACCACGTGTTGTAGAAGAAAAGAATTATCAGAATAATTCTGTAAATCACAGCTTAAGAGTGACTGCACCTGATCTTGCAGCAGAAATTGTTGCACCTGCTAAAACTACTCAGTCGGTTTTAACACCCATAGGAATAAACATCACAAATCTGGGTGAGGTGCCAAGTGTAAATACAACACTTGTATATGAGATTACTAATGGAGAAATAGAGACTATCCAAATCCCGGCTCTGGATCCAAACGGTTCAGTTATGATCTGGAAAAATATGACACTTGTAACAGGAGAATATCTTGTTCAGGCCAATGTAAATCCAAATCATCTGACTGATTATGAGACAACATATTCCAACAACAGGGTAAACAAGACAATTACATCATATGATGTCCCTCAGGTTAAGATCGAAATGCCAAAGGATGTCGTATATATACCAGGTACAGAAGTAAAAATACCGGTGATTGTGAAGAATGTTGATGATCTTGCAGCATTCCAGATGACATTTGCATATGATTCACCTGCCCTTACTGTTAAGGATGTCCAGGCCGGCGAGATTGGAGGGTTTTACAAGAACCTGCTGAATGGTTCGGCAATATTCAACGGGGCACAGGTTTCCGGTCTGACCGGAGATATAACTACTGCAACAATTATTGTTAATGTAAGCGGAAAGAGTGGCGATACATCCAAGCTTAATCTGGATGCAGAATTGTGGGATAATAACGGTCTTGAAATCCCTGTTTCTGTCACAAACGGAAATGCACTTGTAATGTTATATGGTGATGCCAATAACGATGGTAAAGTCAATCAGGCAGATACTCTTAAAGTCCTTAAATGGGTTGTTGGTATAGATGCTGATAATCCAATATCGGGGACAACGAGGTTTACACAGGTTGATGTAACAAGGAATAATTATGTGGATGTTGGTGATGCGATGTTTATCTCCCAGCATAATGTTGGGTTAAGGGATGAATATTTTGACATCATCCTGAAATAATTCAGGGAGTGGTATAAATGAAAAAACTTAAATTAATATCTCTGGCATTCCTCTGTATTGCATTGATATTTGGTGTTGCCTCTGCGGCAACATTATCTATTAATCCTGCTGATACAGATTTAGCCATGGGAGAAAAAGCTCTGCTTGCTGTTAATGTAGCAGATGTGCAGGGTCTTGGCAGTTTTGATATTGATGTAACGTGGGATTCTTCCATTGTTTCATTGTCAGATGGAACTGATGTTATAGCAGGACCTTCGATAGATAATTTACAGAGTAATGTTCAGAGGGGGCGTGTCCGTCTTGCAGGTCTGAATTCAACACTGGAAGGTATTTCCGGAAGTGAGACCCTCTGTTATCTGAATTTCACCGGTGTCGGGGACAATGGTCAGACTTCTGATGTTAATATAAAAGTTAACAGATATGGATTTCTGAATTCAACTTTTGGGAAGGATATCCCTGTTGATCAGATAAATCAGGGCAAAATTACAGCACGTGTTTCAAATACAATTGATGCACGTATAGGAGTTGCCGGAAGAGAAGTTCCCGATGATAAGGAGACAACAATTAAGGCAACTGTTGCAAATCAGCGCAATTATGAAACTTCAAAGCTTAATGTTAATGTAACATTTACCAAAGATAGTGCTGAAGTTAAGAAAGAAACTTACAGCGATGTTGTCATAGCTCCGGGAGGAAAATTCATACGTGATATTGCATGGACTCCTGGTGCAGAGGGCCTTTATCTTGTCAATATTACAGTTACCTCCGAGGATGCCGTAAAGGGTAGGCCTTCAGATGAGAAGTCTATTAATGCTATTGATTATCAGCTGGACATAATTGGTGATCATGCTTATGGATATAGTAGTGCCAGGGTTGACAACTGGTTTTATTTCTATTTCAGGGTTGAAGCAAATAAGGCCGGGAATGTTATTCTAAATGTTAACGCTCCTGAGGGTTTTGAAATTTACGGCGGTGAAAACCAGACAAAATATCTCTACAACAGCAATTATAATTATGTTTATGTCCATATGAGAACCAGCAATCCCGGAAATTATGCAGGTGATGATTTTACATTTAATATGTCTGCTAATGGGAAATCTGATTCTATAAAGGGCAGGGATATCAGGATTTATGTTCCTTCAATGGAAGTGAATTCAATTGGAACAGAGGTGGTCTCTGATGGTAGTTCAGCAGATTTTATATTCAATACACTTCACACTAATAATACCAACCGGAATTCCACAGTAATTGTGGCACAGCTTGGTGCACAGGGAAGAACATTATCAGGTCTTGGATATCTGGTGGGCTACCCGTACGGCTGTGTGGAGCAGACTACATCAAAGATGATGGCTTCTTTAAATGTAAAGAACTATTATCTTGGACGCGATGATCCCCCTGATGATTTCGATCGGATCCGTAACAGAGCCAATGAATCAGTTGAAAGAGGTATTAATGTACTTGTGAATGGCAAACTGCGTGGTCAGCATGATGATGGCGGATGGAGTCTCTGGGGCTATGGAAGTTCGGAGGCATCTTCAAGTTCCTATGCAAGCTACACTCTGGCAAAGATTAACAGGACCGATGAGGATTTAAGACACCTGCTTAATGGTAAGATCTCTTCGGGCGGTACAGTACAACCCAATACTGTTAACTTTGATATGCTGATTAAGTGGTTTAATAAAAATCATAAAACAGAATCAGGCACGATGTACTGGGAGTGGGAGGCACCTGTATGTCATTCATGGACATCTCAGTCCAATACTCCGTTTGTAATGCTTATACATTCAATGATCAATGAAACCTGTGAGGTTAAAGGAGAATATAAGGATTATATGCTACGGAATATGGAGAATGCAACAAAGTACGTTGTCAATAATATTAACACCGGCAGGATCTCCGGAGATGACAAAAACATGGCAACAGCCCTCAGTCTCTGGGGTCTGGAAGCGTTTGGTATCACTTCTGCTGATGTAAGTCAGGAAGCTCTTGATACTGCAAAAACGACAGCCAGGGAATATCTTATTGAGGCACAGAGTAAGGAGGATGGTTCATGGTCAACAGGATCGAAGTACGGCTGGTCAAATACAGGTCGTATAACAGAGAGCACAGCATATGCAATTCTTGCACTTAATGCAACAGGAATTACTGGTGATAATACAACTATAACTGATGGTATTAACTGGCTTGTTAATCAGTATGAAAATGGTGGAAAGTGGGGTTATACATGGGCAAGTCAGGCAGCTATTGATGCTTTAATCACATGCCAGGGCAGTGTTAAGACTTCAGGTACAGTCAGTGTTGATATTGACAGTGGCAGTATTGTTAAGAATGTGGCTTTAAGTGATGCTGCCGGTACACAACGTGTTGAGGTGACACTGACTGAGGATGAGATGAAAACTCTGATGAGCGGTGGAACTCGTACGAGGGGCATAACCGGGAATCCATTTGGTGAGGTCAGGTATCATACAGTGGATGTTACTCTGACAGGTGACGGCCCGGTTATTGTTTCAGTGGAGAACACCCAGTGGGCGCCACTTAATGAGATTGACAATTTAATCAGAAATTCACAGACTATTCAGGATCTTGATGCCGGAGAAACCGTTCATTTCACAATGTTTAACCGGAATATTGACGATTCAGCTGAGATTGATGACATAAGCAACTTTACACTTGCATACAGTTCTTCTCCTGATCCATTGGTTGTAGGTAAGGAGGGAGAAATTACTGTTGGTGTAACGTCTGATGTTGACTTATTCTCGCCGATGATTGAGGTTCCGATTGCAGGATTTGTCTTTGATAATACCTCAGGTATAAATGATAAATCAATTTCGTTTGAGGTGTTAAACAGCACTGCTAATGCAGAACAGGATTCGATATTTATCCAGCCGGAACAGTGGGTGGCAGATACTCCGTATTCCTACTCCTTTAAAGTAACTCCAGATGACTATGGCACGCTTAACATGTCATTCAGAATAATTCCTCTGTATGATGATGAGAAGGTTGCAATTGCCGGACATAATTTCGATGTGACCGGAAACGGCAGTGTTACTATCAACGTCCAGAATGAAAATTATAATGCAGTTAAGGCGGACAATATTACTGTTGACGGAGTGAAGGTATTTGATACATCAAGCTATACTTTCAGTGATCTTCCGATTGGCAATTTCTCCTTAAGTGTGAAAAAGGCTGATTATCCGGAGGTACACGGTACAGTAGGAATTACTTATAATAAAACATCAATTTACAATGTGACAATGCCGACATCAATGGATGAACCTGTTCTGATTTTCTCAGAAGGGGATTCCGGAAGTATAGCCGGTAGTTCACATACTCCGGGTGTCCTTAGTGCAATGAAAAAAGAGAACATGACTTATAATGTTTCAGTTATGGGTGAGGGTGGAAGACTTGCTATTGCTCTTAAATTCCCGATGCGCTATCTGATGACTGATCCGGTTGTTAAACTCAATGGCGTTGTACTTGGTGCTGATGAATATGAATTAACTCGTGGAACATTTGTTTACGACAAAGATTCGGGAACATACTCAACTACAGATTCTACGCTTGTAATTTACAATTCACCATCCGGAACAAATTACATTGAGCTTGAGTTTGAAGGGGGTATTTGGGGTGATGCAGACAATAGTGGAGAAGTAGATCTCTTCGATGCACTTGATATTCTTGATTTCTATCTGGGTAATATTGAAGGATTTGATACCTATGATTACCCCAATGTAGATGACCTAAATTCAGATACGATTGATCTGTTTGATGCCCTAAAAGTTCTTGACAGATATCTTGGCAATGTGAATGAATTCTATAATTAGAGGAAATAATTAATGAATAGATTACTAATTCCTTTTTTTGCACTCTTGCTGGTTTCAGTTATAGTGTCTGGAACAGGAGCGGCAGATGTAGTACTTGAAGATGATATGCTTGTAGTTAAAGGGGTTCAGGATTCCATTGGACTTGGTGCTTTCAGTGTGGTTCTTGAATATGGAAACAGTGTTGAAATACAATCGGTTAAAGGTGAGTCAGGTTTTCTTGTTGCTTCAAACATTAAAGACGAAGAACTCATTACTTTAATTGCGGGTATATCTGGTGATGGACTTACAGGTGATATTCCTGTAGCTGCTATCAATAAAACAGGTTCGGGAGATATTGAGGTGTATGTAAGAGAACTTGCAAATGTAAAGGGTGATCCGATTCCTTATACAAATCCAGTATATGGGGAACCGGTTCCGACTAAAGCTCCTGAAGCAGTTTCTAGCTCAGGCAGTTCAGGAGGTGGCATTTCTTATTCTCCCTCTACTGACAAAACTCCTGATGCATCAGCAACTGAAACTCAGGTAAAAGATTCAGAAAATACAGATTTAAGGGAGGATGAACGGTCAGATCAGGTTCCAACAGGAGATTCAGAAACAATTGCAATTACTACTTATGGGGAGAGGAATAATGAAGTGTCTGATCAGAAAAATGAGGTGAAATATCCGGAAACCACAAAATCTCCGCTTGGTTTGCTTGTATTAATTCTTTCTATTGGAAGTGTATTTATATTAGCAAGGAGTAAGTTAAAGTGGTAGATTGGGTCTATTTAAAAAAGTATAGGAGGAGATGAGATATGATGATTCTTAAGAAAGGTTCGTTGTTATTAATTATTTTATTAATTTCTGCTTTCACAGGATCTGTTGCTGCTGGAGGAACCGGTGTTCTAAGTTCTTCCAATGCTACAGATGTAAAAGTAGGAGAAATTGGCTATGTCATATATTCGGTCGATAATAACTTTAATCCGCTGTTATGGTCAATGGGTTGTAAAATCTATTATGATTCAGATGTAGCTGAACCGATAGATTCGGAAAAGATTAGCAGTTATGCTTCCAGAGGTAATACTTATGAATCGGGTATGAAATTGAGTTTGCTGGATTTAAATAAAGATGGTATTCCAAATGGGGAAACCGGTATTTATAATTTCTCATTCCGATCAAAAAAGAATGATGGGAGCAGGATGGAACTTGGTATAGTTATTGATCTGGCTAAAGATGTTGGTGGCAATACTATTACTAATAGTTATACTTCCGTAAACGGTACATTTGTCACACTGGATGAAGTAGCACCTGTAATAAATAACATCACTACATCAGCAAATGTAGCAAAAGATTTCAAGGTTACCGGTTTTATTACTGAAGTGGGTGGAATGGGTTCTGCAAATGCAACTGTCAGTAATACCACAGCATCTCAGGTATATAATCTTACGCTGACTAATCTTGGAAGTGGTCTTTATAGTTATTCAGCCGATGTTTCATGGCCTGTGTTTGAAACCGGGGTGAAAATTACTGTCAATGCTGTAGATGCAAAAGACAACCATGCAGACGCGGTTGAGAAAACCGTTAATGTAGTTAATGCAGGATTCTCATCGGCAGTACCTGAGGGATATATCAAAACACGACCTGTCAATGCTTCGGCATATATGAATAATATTGACCAGGCTACGGTCACGATGATCATTGGTGGTAATGTTGCACCAACCAATCTTGCTTTAACGTTCCTTTCCGGAAACACCGGCTATGTAATTGGTGATCTGACTCCATTATCTCCGCTTGCAGATGGAAATTACTGGGTAAATGTCTCAGGTACAGATACAATTGCAGGTGATAAGCGTCATCTTAACTGGACATTTGTTCTGGATACAGCTACGCCTACACTCGCACTAACAATTACAGATTCTGACGGCGATGGTTACATCGAAGCAAACGAGGACCTTACCTTTAACTGGAATGCTGGTTCTTTTGGTGCAAGTGGATTTAAGAATGTTGAGATAATTGATAAAAAGACATCATCTGTATTATGGACTGATGATTCAGGTCCTTCAGGTGTAGCTGTTCAGAACTTTACTGAAGGCAACCGTGACCTCTCTTTCCGTGCATATAGCAATGCAGGAAATTATGCAGCAGAAGATTTCCATCTTTATAACAATTACATTGTATGGATTAATTCAACTAAGTTTGGGACAATTTCAGGAATTGAAACCAATTATACTGCAATGGTAAGTCTGGATCTTACAGATACAAGTAATGTAATGCTGTACAACGGAAGCAGTGTTAACCTTCCGGCTATTGGGACAGTTTCAAGAAATGTAACCGGTACTGGCCAGGTGACAAGTGATACATATGTTACAGTTGACAAAAATGCAAATGCTACATATCCGGGCGCTGATACTTACCAGAAAGTTGGATATTATGGTCCTTCTGATGTAATTGACTTTGAGATAACAGCTCCTGCTATCACACATGCCAATGTTCTTCTGATGGAGGCAAATGAGACTTACATTAATCAGCTGGTGGATCAGAAATCTGTGAGTGGAATTAATTATACTGAACTTATCAGGAAAACAGCTTACATCTTTATTGAAGGCGGCTGGACCAAAATAACTGTTCTTGACGATGGAACATTCATTCAGGATGAAATTGTGGGCAATCGTCTTACTGTAGAAGGTTCAATTACAGATACTTTGAAAAAGATTGAAAATCAGGTTGATTTTTCAACAGGTTATCGTTTAAGTGAGGACTGTGTAATTGGCACTAACAAGACTATAACTCCGGCAGTTGGCGATTATGCTCTTGGAGCAATTTCCTTTGATGCTGAACGTATTGGTATTATTGGTGTGATGCCGGTTGTATTTACCGAATCAACAGATCAGGGTACTGTTTCAGGGACGAGATTTGCAGCAAACAGTTCATTTGATGCAGGATTCACAGACAACTGTAAGTATTTCGGTGTTGGGGTATATCGCGATACAGAGTACAATGCTTCTGTACTGATAGACTTTGCAAAGATCAATGCAGATATGATCTCTGCTGAACTTAAAGCAGGTGGTGTTCCTGCAACACAGAAACTCTGGCATAATATCTACATAAGCCCGGATTCAGGCAATTATGCATATGCTAAGAACAGCAATAATCTGACCTTTGATCTTTCGGGACTTAAGGTCGGTAATTACAAGGCAGTTCTCGCTGGTCTGAGTAATAAAGGGACGGCACAGGCAGTAGGTGTTCATGACTTTACAATTCTGCCGCCATTGCCGGTAGCAAACTTCACTGCGGAACCACTGGTAGGTACAGCTCCTCTTACAGTGAATTTCACAGATTCAAGTTTATATTCTCCGACAACGTGGGAATGGTATTACAGCGCCGATAAAGGTTCAAACTGGACTTTATTCGATACTGTCCAGAACCCTGTAAATGTATTTACGCCAGGTAACTATTCGATAATGCTGAATGTGACAAATGCAAACGGAGCAGGCAGCAAATCAATAATTGATTACATTCAGGTGAATGCACCTGCACTTGTTCCGGTTGCGAACTTCACAGCAACACCACTAAGTGGCCAGGTTCCTCTGACTGTTCAGTTTAATGATACAAGTATCAATTATCCGACAACGTGGGGCTGGTATTACAGTGCTAATGGTGGAACAACCTGGAATAATTTCAGTATGTGCCAGAATCCATCATACCAGTTTGCTTCAACAGGAACTTATTCCATTATGCTAAATGTTAGCAATGCATTTGGAGGAAACAGCACTTCAAAGATTAGTTACATTACAGTAAGCGCTGCACCAACACCAGTGCCAACACCAGTACCAGGCCCATCCGGTGGTGGCGGCGGCGGTGGCGGCGGCTACTCCGGTGGATTTGGCCCGACAGTCCCTTCATATCAGTACACAGGTGAAGGAGTTTTAGAGACAAACAACCTTGGACAGGTTCAGGGTAATGTAGAAGTGGTATCACCTGACGGCGGAGCAAAACTGCTCCTCTCAAACGGTGTTCAGGTACTTGACGCAAACGGAAGAGCGCTCTCTGAGGTCTCTGTTACTCAGGCCCAGGCAGGATCAGTTCCGGGAACAAGCGGTGCTCTCTACAAGTTCGGGGACTTTGTCTATGAATGTCTGCCGGCAGGTGCACAGTTCGATCCGTCAATTGACATCAAATTTGAACTTACAGAAGCACAGTTCAATGCCCTCAATCCGGGCCAGACATTCTCTGTAAGGTACTATGACGGAGCATCATGGGTTGAAGTTCCGACATACGTCAATCCAAACACCCGTGAAGTCATAGGAGAAATAACACACTTCACCTACTATGCACTCATGGCAGTCGGAGGAACATCTGCACCGGTAGTTCCGGGAGCAGAGGTTGTGCCGACAGAACAGCCTACAGGAGCTGTTACACCAACCGGAGAGGAAACACCTTCACCTGATGAAGGAATGCCCGGATGGATATGGATAGTACTCATTGTAGTAATCATAGCTGTCGCAGGCGCTGTCTTCTACCTCTATAAGGAAGGTAAGCTTGGCGGTTCCAACAGCTAAATTTAAACCAAATTTTTCTTTTTTAGCTTTAATTTCTGTATTCTGAGTTTAGCTTTATTTTCTGAATAGTTATCATTCCAAAGTCCGGAATTGACAATACTTCGTATGGTGACTGTATTCACCGGGATATCCATGCGGCTTTTAACTGAACAGCGATACGTTTAGATAAAAGTTTAAAGATATTATAATAAATTACAATATTTGAGAGAAATGACTATGAATAAATTTAAAAAATCCATATTCTGCGGAATAATTCTCCTCCTTGTTATGATTACAGGGGTTACGTCCGCAGTTTCAGTTGCAATCAGCCCTGATAATATTGATGAAGGAGATACGGTCACAATAAGTTTTCAGGACTTAAATGATAACAGCACTTTTGCCCTTAGAATGCAGTCTGTAATTGGTATAGGAAATGAGACATCATTTCAGTTTGTGGCTACCAATGTAAATGTTCCCTTCTCAATGTCAGACCCGGAAGTATATGTCCGGGCAAAACCGGTG
The DNA here is from genome assembly GCF_000243255.1 of Methanoplanus limicola DSM 2279. Taxonomy (NCBI): domain Archaea; kingdom Methanobacteriati; phylum Methanobacteriota; class Methanomicrobia; order Methanomicrobiales; family Methanomicrobiaceae; genus Methanoplanus; species Methanoplanus limicola. The sequence goes on along the minus strand of NZ_CM001436.1, from coordinate 211,030 downwards.
AACAGCGCCGGACTGAAGGCTACCTCCGGAGGTTCAATTAAAAGCGTTGAATATCTCGCCGATGAGACTAAAATTGTGGACTTCTCACAGGGCCTTGACAATTTAGGCGCCGGGAGTATCGAAGCACTGAGAGTTTTTGGTGAAACAGAAGCAAAAAATCAGAACATAGATATCTCCCTGCAGCTTGAAGGGATTAAAACAGGTCCGTCCAGTGGCTCCATAAGTTTTGGACTTTCCGGAATTGAGAGTGGCAGTGCCTGGATATACATATTCGTTGACGGTTCGGAGGTTATAGGAAAGGAGATAATTATAGGAGAGCCACCGGTGACAGCAACGCCTACGCCTACTCAGACAACTTCGTCATCAGGAGGTTCATCGCATGACTCATCAGATGACGAGCCGACATCAGAACCAACTTCGTCTGCAACGGCTGAACCAACTGAAACAACGGTTAAGACAGATGAGGCATCATCAATGGACGGCATTGCAACGATATTCTTCAGGGAGGATGCAATCTCCGGCGCTGTGCCTGAACAGGTGTTTATAACAAAAGTAACTCCAAAAGAGATCCCGTCTGACTGGCAGGCAGTCTCTGAAGGATACATTATTTCACCCTCAGGTGCAAAATTCAGCCCGGAAGCTACACTGACAATCAGGATGAATGAGAGCATATCCTCGCAGGCATCAGCTCTTCGTCCGTTTATAGTAAAATATACCGGAAATGACTGGACAATAATGCCTTCAGTGGTCAGCGGAAACGCAGTAAAGACTGATATTGACAGTACCGGGCAGTACGCTCTTGTCATCATCAGCAGTGGCGGCCAGACATCTTCCGGCAGCACAGCAAATTCAGGATATTCAGATTATTCCGGTCAGCAGGAATCACCCACCCAGGCATCCGGGATGTCAGCTGCACTGATACCTGCATTTATCGGTATTCTTGGCGGAATTCTTCTCCTGACCGGAAGAAGGGATTAATTCCACTAATATTTTTTACTATTTTTTACATACATTCAGCCGGAATATTAGTAAATGGTCACTAAGAACTGGTCCGGTGTGGTCAATGACAGTTAAGTTATGTCTATTCCTGTTTATGGTTTGGTGCTTTCCTGACTTTTATCTCCTGCTGACGGTTTAAATGGAACCTGATTAATTTCCCAATCAGCAATATTGCGTATGTGCTCCAACCTACCAAACTTTGGTTTGGGCACATTTTCTTTACGCATATTGTTTTCATGTTCCATGACCATTTACAACTATATCTCAGTTGCCGGATGCACTGTAAAATCCGGCGTGCTCTGTCAATGCAGATTTAATTTGAGCTTATTTTACAGTTGTCAAAAGACAATAATGAAAGCTATTGATATACTGTTAATTTTCCGGGGAAAAAGAAGAAGATTTGATGAATTATCTGCCTGAAAGTTATTATCATCAACTTCCAAGCATCTCAAAGCACCATGTCGGTTTGCCCCATGAACCGCCAAGGTTTATCTCAATATAGGCTCTCTCCTCATCAAAATCTTCCGGAACTTCGAAGATAAGAACAGATTCAAAATGCTCTCTTCTCCCAAGTGATTTCATACTGTAGGGCATTCCCATATTTACAATATAATCAGAAGGCGTTGAATCTGTATATACCTGGTTGTTCCAGTTCAGTTTAAACACAGATTTGGAAGGTGTCCTGACATTGTCACTGCCTCCGCCGCGATAGCCCATATGTGTTATATCCACAGTAACCATGAAGAATTTTTTGCCGTAATCTGCCTTAACAACAGGACTTGTCTCACCAGTTTTGGATTTTGTATAATATGAAAATGCTGTTTTATATCTCTCAATCTTTATAGATATGTCATTTGTACCTGAACTGTCCCTGTAAACGTAGCTTTCAGTAAGTTTATATGATTTTGGAAGCATCTCAGGAACCGGAATTGAGAAAAGGCGCTCTTCATTGACGGTTTCTTCGATATCAAGTTCTTCTGATACAGTATTCATAGCTGCAACAGCATCCTGAAATGCCATAACCCCTTCAATAATCCTCGTAGTATCATAATAATATGAGCCGTACCAGAAGTTCATGGCCGCTTTTTTATATACATCATATGCTTCAGTGGCATTTTCAACAGTTGAATAAAGACCCTCCTCCTCCATAATTCCTTCATTTAATTTGGTCTTATGCTCTGAAGTGCTCTTAATCATTGCCTCTGAATATTTGCCTACATTCTGCCAGTCCTTATCATTGGCATAGTCCATGATCTTAAATGCCATATCACTGAGGCTTTTGGAGGTTTCGGCGATATAATTTTTTACCTGCTCTCTGGTATAGATATTATTTAATATCTCTACTTTATCTGAGTAATCCCTTTTATTTTTGAATTCAAATCTGGTTGCAGGGTCTTCATAGTTTTTAATGCCGGTATTTTCACCGATTTTAAAGGAAGACCACTCCTCTGCTTCAATATAGTAGCCCGGACCCGGAAATCCGGGTAATTCCAGGACATCCTCTGCAACCATCTTAAAAACTACATCTTCTTCCCTTCCGCTCGTATCTTTGAAATTTATAAAGAGAAATGCAATGTTTTCTCCGTAATTACTGTTAAATATCTCGGTAAATATTTTTGTTGCATCAACTTCATATGCCCAGATGGTATTCTGGAGTGTGTTTAAATCACCACTGTTGTAATTTACGTTAACAGTAATTCCCTTCTCACGTCCGAGATATTCGGTATTGATAATTTCAGTATCCGGGATCAGATCTATGACAGTTATGCTGAAATTCTCTGCAAATTTACCAGGTCCAAGATAATCGTCCCTTGCGCAGCTGAGCGATGCAGCAATTTCTGCAATAAATGTATCGTTATATACGACTGAATCTTTCTCAACCGATTTTTTGATCTCTTCTTTTGGCCTTTCATAAATCAGATTAATTGTGTCCATTATTCCTGTGGACGTTGATATTGTGTCAAGGGTGCTGTTTGCTTTTACTGCCGCAGCTGTCTCCTGTGGTGGTATATCTGCCGGTTCCGGACTTTCTCCGAATATTGTTCCGGACACAGAGATTGCAAGCATTATCAGGAGAAGTGCGCCAAAGAGAACAATTCTGTAATCAATTCCATGAATTTTTATAGCCGGAACTGATAATTTTATCTCCGGTGATACATTCTCCTTATCAAAAGCACCTGTTATTACTGCGTTTTCAGCAGTTTTATCTTCAGGAACCGATACTTTTATTTCGGGGACTTCTGCCTCTCTGCTTAAGACCTTAACCGGAAGATCAGTTTCCTTTTCCGGAGCCGGAGCTGTTACTCCGGTGACTTCTTTTTCTGTATTTATTACTTCAGTATATCCCTTGATGCCTGAAAAAAAGTATGCATCTCCGGATTTTCGGAATTCCTTCTTCAGACAGATCCCTCATTTATTTTTATCTGTGGATATTTCCGTCAATTCTCTGTTAATTAGAGCGTGGACTATCCAATCATCTCTAATGTGTATGTTATATTATTTAATGTATGCCATTCAGTCAAAAATAGTGTGGATTTTTTTATACTCCTTAACTGACATATACTCTCTGTTTGTCCTGCACCTGCTGAATCTATGAAAATAATTTCATTACCTTCTGTCGACAATTCTCTTTGGCCGGGCCTTAAGCCTGTATAGTTCAAGTCCGCCCTTTTCAGTAAACCTGAAAGCAATCTTTAACTGGCCCTCTTCATACTGTAATTTCAGTCCTGGAACTCTCTTCAGGAATTTATCTGTAAAATTATCTTTTATAAGCCCGCGGTTGCACCTGCTTAAATCTTCACATTCCATGGAGACACGCATTATCGTCTCATCCAGGTCCTCACCACTGTAGATGAATGCTTCATACTCTCCTGTCAGGTACTGCATATTTTCCGGATAAAAGACAGCCGCCTCAACATCAGTCCTGTTGACCGGAACACCGTATATGTAATAATTCTCAGCATCCCTCTTTGGGTTGTTAATTCTCATATGGGTTCTTTTGCAGGAGCAGACATCTCTGGATATAACGCTTGTGATGTCATCAGTATTGTAATTTATAAGCACTGTTCCGGCATTTTCGCCTTCAGGCACAAGAGTTGTGATGACGATCTTTCCTTCTTCTCCATCCGACACAAAACCGTTCATAGTCTGGTCATAGAGATCAAGGTGAATGAGGTCCTCAGCAACATGCAGCCCCTCTCTCTGTCCGCACTCTCCGCACATTGTCCCTTCAGTGCTCCCATATGAGTTGCAGGTTTCAAAGCCCCACAGGCTGTCAAGATATGCCCTTGATTCCGGAGCAAAACTCTCCCCTCCGACAATTAATTTTCTTATGCCTGATTTTTTCGGGTCAAGCCCTGCTGCCTCCATTCTCTTTGCAAGCCGGATCAGCTTAAAGACACTGCCGACAATGGCGGTGGGCTTATAACTCTCTATAACCCTTAACGGAAATGTGCATTTTCCCTCCGGAATTATAGTCAGGCCTATCTCTTTTGCAGCCATCGTCATTGCACTGGCACCGACATTCATGCCGTATGATGCACATATTGCGACCCTGTCTCCCCTTTCAAGACCATATGATACAAAAATCCGGGCATATTTTTCAGAATATCTCTTCCAGTCATCCCATGTAAGAAAGAAGGACTTTGGAACTCCGCTTGTTCCGCTCGTCTCATTAATAGTATGGACATTCCGGCAGCTCACACTTTTAAAATTAAATTTTTCAGTAACAGGCGGCTGATTTTGCCTGATAGTATCTCCGGTGATAATCGGAAGCTCCCTTAAATCCTCATGCTCTTTTATTGAAAGTGGATCTATCTTATGTTCCAAAAACCATTTTTTGTAGAATAATGAATTTTCAGCAGCATATCTTACAGTATTTCTGACCCTCTCATCAATAAGAATGTCAAGGTCTGCCCTTGGCATCGTCTCCTTCTCTTCGTTAAAAAAAGCCATAAACCATCAGTTCTGAATTAACTCTTTGGCTTAATTAGTTTATCGGAGAAATAACACTGTAGTTGAAAATCATATCGGGTAGCTTTGATGGGAGAACTATTCAATGGATATTTTATTCAGAAATTTAAGGTCAATAAAATGTTTGAAATAAATATACCAAAAGATAATCATCCAGATTGTAAAGAGTACCCATCCTATGTGAACATGTACCTGTTCAATTACTCCTACAGGTCCATATATATATCCGCTTAAAGAAATCAGAAATATTCTTCCGATGTTTGCAGCATAAGTCCCGATATATCCTATCGATACAAAACAGACCGACCTTAAGTTTATGCTTTCTGGAAATGTTGAAAGAACAATAAGCGAAGCAACTGTGAATGTCCCAAGTGACCATATCCCAGTACAGTCATAAACTATTGCAAGATTTATGGTTTCACCTGATACTGAAAGATAAGATATAGTATTTCCGGAAACTGTGGGATTAAGTCCGGCAATATTCATAATCCCGGAGGATAACATAACAGTTGGTGGAATCAGCGGACCTATAAGCCAGTCCTGGTTCCGGAGAAATATTTCATATCCTTCAAATCCAAGCACTGCAATTAATGGAAATAATACGGGGAGAATCAGTTTCTTATATCCTGCGATCCCAAATAGGATAATACCTGCACCTGAAAGAAGGATTGAAAATTCTCCTATGGAATATGGTGGATTGCCAAGGCCAAGCGGTATATTTAAAAAACTGAATATACAGACTCCTGTTCCGGCTAATATAGCAAATATTTTATCTTTTTTATTGAAGCAGATCTGATCTTTTGTAGAGAGATATAGTAAAGATATACAGGATAATATCCAGATCAAGAGTGCATCCATTTTGGAATAACTGCTTGGGGTTGTAATAAAATAAACACTCAGTAGTATAATTATCAATATTATCCATATTAATGCTATTACTGCTGGCGAATTTACTCCCCTGGTTGTCTGTGGCATAAGGGATTTTTCACTCTGATTTAATGATTATATAATATTTTGCTGTTCTGCATTGAATAACACCTGATAATTACTCAAAAACATTGTACATTTATAGTATCTGAGTACAGTCAAAATGTTATTATTATGAATTATAAAATATATGTTTGATATTGAAGTAAATTATTATTCATTTTTCCGGTTCTGAACCATATAAACTGCAAATATGGATCCTACAATAAGTGCCAGTGATACTGCAATTTCGGGGAATTCAGGAACATAGGATACATGATCGTTTAGGCAGTTGTCTGCCACCCTTAGGCTGGAGAAGCTTACCTGTCCTGTAACATTTACAAGTGCTTTGCTGACACATATTTCAATGACATAGTTGTCATATCCATTGTCCTGTTTATTCAGCCACGTCTTGGTGTAAATAAAGTCTGCATCACCGACATATGTTCCAGTACCGTCAGAAATTACGTCAGGTCCAACCGGACAGAGGAGACCAATATCTTCCCATTTAGGGTCTTTTAATATCTGTCCCTGAAATGCATCTTCACGGGTCCTGATACCATATTCATAACCGTAGTCTCCTGTTCCTGCATTATTGTCAAGATTTAAAGCAATATCTCCGGGTCTTAACCATCCTGAGCCGTTAGGTACGACTGAGGTTACAATTGCGACATAGAAATTTTCTGCATCCTGATCAAAGTACATTGCCTCAAGGTCATTGTGTTCTCTGCCATAAGGCTCACTTTCAGGCAGACCTGTATCGCAGTTTGTCATATAAGGCTCATCATAAAATGTATATGTACTGCCGGTTCCTCTGATATGTACTCCTGTACTGCCTCCATGGTTGGGATTGTGATTGTCTTCAACCATGTACATTATTCCTTCATTAGGAACCCAGGTATCATTTATACTCCAGTCACCTGTTTTTAGTTCTGCAAGACCCCAGTCAGAGAGGTCACCGTCTATGGTATAAGCAGAAGCTGCTGATGTGAGTCCGACAATAACCAGTACTATCCAGACCATCAAAACTCTGAAATCATTTTTCATTCTTTTCACTCCCATAAGGATATCGGCCACTTCTTTACGGATATATTCAGATATCTCAGTTTTATTATTGAGATATTATCTGTCAGATTACTGGATATACAGAACCGGCTTTGAATATCCTCACTAATGAATGTTTTAAACTCCTTTGTTGTATTTATTTGAATGCTGTTCTCTGATCGCTGCAATTCTGATATAAGCTTTGATATAATTTACTGATTGTCGGCACGGTAGGATTTTTCAGTGATGCATAAGTAGGAAACTGATTCTGCCTGCTCAAATCAACCGGAAAAGGAACTGGTCAGTATAAATGATCAGTCATCACTGGATTTTCAGACAGTGCCTGATTGTCGCAGGGGTAGTATTTTTCATATTTTAAAAATATCAGCTATTGTTTTTTTATCCATATATCCTGATAATATCAGAAGACCGTTATACAATGCAAATGAAATGAATATCCCGGCAATTGCTGAAGGATTTGTGAGATAAATCAGAGATGCTGTTATTATAAATGCTATTATCAGCTTTTCAATATCAAACAGAATTATTTTCAGGTATTTTATATCACCTGAATTGATTATTGTGATAATTGTTAGAATTACTGCAAGAAGACAATACGAAAGATATGGGCCGGCAAAACCGTTATCATAGTTATACTCTCTTAGGATTTTGATTGCTATATCTGTCAGAATGATATAAAACGGCAGGAGACTGAGGGGGTAGACTACCTGTATAAAATACTCCTTTGTTGTCTCTGCAAATGATATATTGAGGTTTGCAAGGTAATTCTGAATATACAGAAAAATAAATCCTATTATCAGGATATAACAGTAATCGCCGGCAATGGAATATTTTTCAGGGAAAAGAATTCCTACTATGAAATCCGAGTAAAAATACATGACAATCAGGAAAAAAAACATCTGGCTGAACAGGGTTCTTGAAAGTTTACCCAGTTCACTTTTTCTGTCAATCTGTGAATTATTGGAATTTGTTGCCTCCGGTACTGAGAGGAAATTCATTGTTCCAAGAAAGAAGAACGCAATTGTTACCAGGGTTAGCGATACATCAAAATATCCCTGCCATATAATTCCAAGATCGTGGCTGACAACAATTTTAATCAGTAATATTCCTATGGTTGAATATGTTTCGATGATTAATAATGCTGTTCCGAATGCCAGCATCTTTTTCCCCGGAATTACGAACTCCTTAAAGTGTGGAAGATAGCTTTCTCTTCTTTTAGAGAAAAGAAGATATATTAATGGAATTGTATTGGATAAAGCAAAGAGAATGATAATTATTTCAAAGGTAAGATTATTTACTGTCAGAAGGATAATTATCAGTATCAGTCGTACAAGAGAAGGAATAGCAACTATCATTCCCGGAATAGAATATAATCTTAGTCCGGTTAAGAGTCCCTGAAAATCAGCAATAATTCCCATTGAAAACATTGATATTATAAGTGCCCAGTAAAACAGCCACCTGTTTTCCATTGGGATATTCAGATATTCAAAAAAGACGTTCTGGTAAATTAAAAGAAGAAGTGATATTATTATTCCAATTATAACGCTTGAGATGACTGAGAATCTAAAATAATATCTTCCCTTTTCTGCATGAGAGAGTATATAATTGAAGTTAAGGCACATAAGTATCTGAAAAACTGTGGGAAGGGATATTGCAACCAGAGTTATTAGTCCATATTCATAGGGGGTTATGGCATTTGCCAGAATAAGTTTTGTGATTAAACCTGAACCTCTTTGCATCAGAAGAAATGCTATGAAAATAATGGAATAAAAGGTAAGGTTTCTCTTCATTTTTATCAGCTACTTTATACAGAATGATGGTTTCCAGTTCTTCTTCCGGGGAAGAAACATATATTCAATGTCCTATGAATTGTATCTGATTTCTGAATTAAACTGTATTTCCGGGAGACGAAAATTTCAGCCATAAAATAATTATTATTACTAATTATTCTGAGATTTTATATTTTAGCTGCTCAGTCTGTTATTATTCCTCCGTATATCCAATTTACAGTGTATTCCGTTTTTTAAGAACGATATTTTTCAAAAGCAGGTTTTAATATTTTTTTATAACCGGATTCAAGTAATCCTGTTGCGGGAGTTGTTTTTTTTGCATTAAATCTGATCCTTAAATCAGGGTTGAATTTAGAAAAGAAGGTATGCAGTCTTTTATTGCCTGCAATTCCCATCTGAACATAATAATCCATTCCATTATCATATGCATCCTGCATCTCCTCCCAGGTTATGAGCATATTTGGTGAAGGTGTGAAGTTTTTTGGTTTCGGGCTGCCTATCCAGCTTAGTTCTTCGTTTTTAAATTTCAATTTGATGTTGGCTGTCAGGACTTCACCGTTATATTTTGCAACCAGTATTCTTGTATTCTCCCTGAAGTTGCTGTATATATCAATGAGGAATTCCTTTGGAATGTTGGCATTTCTGTTCTGTTCCCCGTATCTCTCTGTAACCAGACGGTGTAATGTATCTATATCTTCCTGACCTCCGATTTCAATGGTGAGTCCCATTTTTTTTGTCTTATTTATCTCCATTCTTGTATTTTTCTTCATATTTTTCCATAATTTATCCATCCCGGATTTAAGATCAAATATATAATCATAATTCGGTTCGATTTCATATCCCTGCCATTTAAAGGCTCTTGGATCTGAGCAATGGGGTGAGAGGCTGAAATTAATATAATTTGCCTTTATTTCTGTTTTGATATAATTATCAACAGCCTTCTGAGTACCTGTATAATAACTCTCTTTTCTGTTCTGTTTTAGGGATTCAGAATTCAGGAATGCTGGTCCCAGATAAAGCAGACCCAGGTGTGGAGGCGGTGAAAAAACCATTTTCAGTCCGGCTTTTTTTAGGAAAAACAGCGGGTAGACTGCAATTGGTTCTATATTGTTGTAGCAGATAAGCGGTGCCAGGGAGAAATCTGAGTGTTTTTCACATATTTTAAGCCATTTCCATCTGTGAAAAATTGTAGCCTGATCTGATACTTCAACGATTTTGTCCCATTCGGTTGCATCATCTTCATCTGCAATCCTTATATTGTATGGATTATTCGTCATGTTATCTCCAGAATAATCTCTTTATCTGAAATTTTTTTTATGATATTTATCGAAAGGGAGCCGGAATCTGACCTGATTATTTCTGCACTATCTTCTCTAAACTGAGTAATGCTCTTTCCAGGAATGATTAAGTCAATAAATACCTCATTCTCCCCCGAAGAATTAATTATTATTTTTTCACCGTCCATTACGGCTGAAACTTCTGATTTATCCCTTTGAATCCACCATAATGCAATATCATATCCGGTTGTGATCCATGCATTTTTTTGTTGGCATAAATAAACAAGCCTTTTGTAATATTCTCCCAGAAAAGGGTACTCAAGCTGATTGAATACAGGAGGGTGCCATAGTGCTGTCAATAAACCATTTAAATCTTCAACAGTGCTGATTATTCTTATTACTTCCTCCCAGCCCCTGTCACCCGGAGGAAGGGAGATGTCCATTAATGATAACGGCATTTCCAGAATATTTATCCTGTCCATATCCTTTCCTGCCGGATAAAATGGAAAACAGGTTCCGAATCTGAATCCGTTTCCATAATCTGATTTATAGCCCAGTGATGTGTCATACATAAGTCCGGCATTTATCTGGCATTCCCAAGTTTTTGGTATGTTCATGTTCAGCCGGTGCTGTCTGATTCCATAGATTTCTGCACCGGAGATCTGCTCGATTTCATCTTTCTGAGATTTTAAAATATCCGGATTTTCATATGATAATGTCGAACCGTGAACACCTATCTCGTTGCCTGCTTCACTGAGATCTTTAATCAGCTGTCTAACATAGGGTTTATTCAGGTTATGGGATCTTCCGAGCATATGCCAGTTTTTTGGACTGAATATAATCCCCCGGGTGTTCTCCCTGAGAAAATAATAGGATGATTTTACACCTGACTCTTCTTCAGATTTCATTAATTCATCAAATGTCCAGTATGGCTCTTTTCCTTGAATTTTATTATAAAAGGAAGCGATCTGGTTTTTAAGACTTAGATAATCACCTTTTTTAAGTGCCCGTAGAGGTTTTGTTATCCACTGGTATGTTTTTTTGAATTCATCAACGTCATGTGTAAGACAGACTGCAAATTTTTTCCCGTAAGGCCAGTATGACTTTCTGATAAATGGAAGGCTGAGGCGTCTACAACCTTTAATAATGCAGTTTATTAAGAGATCTTCATAATAATCCACAGCAGGACTTCTAAGTACCGGAAAGTTAATTTTTCCGGAGATGTCATCTGGTCTCTCGTAACTTCCTGAAAGAATATTGCCTGTCTCCATGAAAAGGTCAAAACCAATTTCTATGGAATTATCAGCCTCTGAAATACAGGGGTATTTTCTGTTTCCAGCGATATATTCTGCAATTATGGAATTGTTGCTATTCTCTGTTTTTTCCGGGATCTGCCAGAGTGGGAAAGTAATACCTTTATACTGAATTATACCTCTCTGGTCTTCGGTCAGATCAGAACTGAGAATATTTACTGAGAATTCTGAATCTTCTTTAGTTCCGTAATTTACTGCCGGAAGTTTTTTTTCTTTACTGTTAATTGTTACAGGAATACCTGATTTGTCGATAAAGTGATTTATGGCAAAAAGACGCAGTGGATCATCGGTTGTATAACTGATGGAATACATTATCGTCTCTCCGTGTTATCGTGTTTATATAAATAAATTTCCGGATATTTTTCAATGAAATCTGCCATCCATTCAGTAACATTTATTTTATCCCTGAGCAGATTCTCCTTTTTTTTCTGCCATCTGAGTCCTGAACTTTTATCTTCAAGAATTTCTGCTGCTTTCTCTGTTGCCTCTTTTTGCCCGGGGTAAAAGAAAAGCAGTTCATATTTGTCCCTCAATTCAAGGAAATTTCCTGAACCTTCACCTGTGGCTCTCCCGTTGGAGTCTGATTCTATATGTATCGCAGGTGTTCCAAGTACTGCGGCTTCAGTTGAGATTGTCCCTCCCTCACCGATATAGAGATCTGCGAATGCAAGAAGAGAGTGAAATTTATCCGGGGAGATATTGATGGCATATTTCTGTAGTCCTCTGTCTGTTTTTTTTTCGGAACTGATGAATATTCTGCCGTATTGTTCCAGACTTTCCACTATTTCACGGGGATTTTTGATTCCTTTGAGTCCAATATCATGTGATGCTGCCCATGATATGAATCTTAGAATTATATATGTTTCATCTTTCCCTACTCCCAGATCATCCAGAACTGATATATCCGGCAAAAAAACATCGGGATGGAGATATGCAAGTTCCTTATATCCCCTGAAACGTACATGCTTCCTTCCATAATCATTCAGGAAGCATTCAGGTGTGCATACTGCATCTGCAAAAGGATTATTCAGGAAAATATTGAGTCTTGCACTTTCAGTATCAAGAAATGATATGTAAGGCTTTTTTATTGCAGCTGATACATGGGCAAGATAGGGTGAGCAGAATCCGGCAAGTATATCCGGTCTGAAATCTCTGGCTGTATTATATATTCTGTAATCAAATTTTATCATTGCCCCGGCTTTACCCAGAATTCCGGCTTTAGGTTTCCCTACATTAATATAATCAAAACCTGCTTTTTCAAGCAGTTCCGGGGCAGAATCCTTATCTCTTGCAGTTATCTTTATTTCATGTCCCTTTTCTTCCAGTTTTTTTATTGTATTTTTAAAAAAATGAACATGTGCGGGATGGCCGATATCAAAAAGTATTCTCATATCTACAACCCCTCACACTTTTACCTCAAAACCCACTTTATGACTTCAAAAGCTTCTGCAAATTCTTCCTCAATCTGTGTTCCTCTTGTTGTTGCAAGCCCTTTTATGAAATCACAGTTCAGATAGGGTCTGTTTTTCTGCGTTTCATAGCATTTCAGGGCATCAACTTTCCTGTTTATATGTTCTTTCTTCAGTGAGACAAATGCAAGGGTATTAAAGGAGATATTATTCCAGGGTTGTTCATAACCCAGAATTGTACACTGCTTAAATGCCCTGAGTGTCTCTTCCCGTGTTGTCTTATGGTCCTGGTGGGTGTCATATGATGAGGGAGTAAAAACTGTAACCGGGTTGATCTCTTTCTTTAATTCTATAAGTGTGTCAAGTATTTCCTGTCTTAACTGTGGAAATTTTCTCACTTCATACTCAAATAAAATAAGTTCATTAATTCCCAGAATTTTTGTGGCTGCAGCGACTTCCTTTCTGAGAATGTCTTTTGGATAATTTTTTGGCACTGAATTTTCACAGCAGGATAATGCTGCATAACTGACATTATACCCTTCATCGCAGAAACGAGAGATTGCACCACCACAGCCCAGTTCTCCGTCATCAGTGTGGGGACTTATAACAAGAATATTTTTTGTCATTAGTTCACCGGAAAATTTATGACGTTATGGTAAAGGAGAGGGATTTTATTCAAATCTTCTTCATTTTCCATATTTTCTTCATAAGTTATATCATTCTTAAAAATGTATGCCCTGTACATCTGCTCAACACTACTGCTGTTTATGGCATCCTTCCATTTCCGGGAAATATAATCCGGTTTAAAATTCATGAAGAGATCCAGTGCTGAAGGAGTTGAAGAGAAAATTTTAGAGGTTATAATTCCGTTTTTCTTAAGATTAAGAAGTCTGCCTTTTTTTGCCTGAAGTTCTTTTGAGTCATTCCGGTTTTCATTTTTTCCGGCAGTCAGAGATTCAGAATTTCTGATTTCTTTTATCATCTCATCCTGAACACTTAAAACCAGAAGAGGGAAATTCCGGGAAACCAGAACATTTTTGTTAATATTATATGTGCGGTATAGTTGTCTTAGTGCATTTTTATGGATATTTCCAAGGTAATAGTCCTTTGATCTCCATGCAAAGGTTGCAGGGGTGTGAAAGCCAAGGTAAGCAGAGATCTGATCCGATACCCTTCCGTATTCAAGACCACCTCCCGGTCCTGATATGAAGGCAGTCACTCTAAGTCCTTCAGAAAAGATCATGTTTCTTGCAACAGCGGAGAAGCTGAGATCCTTAAAATAATGTCTGATACCTTTGAAATCCTGTTCTAGCAGTAATTCATGTCTTTTTTTGCATACCGGACATATACCTGAGACTGTTTCTCCTGATGTCCTTTCAAGGGATACTTTTCCACCACATCTGCACTGATACCATAATGGAATTTCTTCTGGTCTGACAGGCCTCAGATTAAGATTTTCCTTTTCAATTGTTTGATTATAGGCCTTATTATAGCTTTTAACTTTCATCAGAAGCTTTTTTGTTTCTTCAGTAAATATCTGTTCTTTGCTTATGTCAGAATAACGAAAAAAATGAAGTTTAATACCCAGAATCCCGGCGCAGATCCCGGAAAAAATGAAGGCATTGAGATCAGCAAAGTTTTCTGCACCTTCGTAACTCTTCCACATTATTTCAGAGACCTGATCATAGACCTCTTTATTGTTTCTGGAATAAATTCTGCTGATCTTTTCTGTTTCATCTTCCCATTCTGAGAATTCCGGTTTGTTTATTGTGCAGAAATATTTCCATCTATCTTCTTTTTTTATGGTAAATCCAATCTTCTCTACTCCGTTTTTATTCTGAGCCGGAATTACATTTTTATATATATATGGTGATGTTGTCAGATTCTGGTCTGCAAAACCAAAAAAGGCTGTTGTATCAGGATTTTCAGGTAATAAATTTTCCATTAAATAATTTATAAGGAATGCTTTTTTAAATACACCTGAATACGGCATGTAATTTGGCTGATGGCCTGTCTCAAGAACAATTTTATGTTCTTCACTGCTATGGTATTTTTTTGAGATGGGATTTATTTCAGGTAATCCTGCATCTTTTTGGAATACAGTGGCTAAATTAATAACTTTAGATATATTTTCCTTCTGTTTGTCACTGATATTATTAGCTTGTTTTTCAGATATAATTATGTCAGAAATACAGTTCTTCATCATTGTCTCTCTCCAGGAAGAATAATGCTGAAAGCTCAGGTTTTATTTGGGCTTTATCCCCGTTTTTTCTATCATTGGCTTCTTTAAGCTGTCCGGAAATAAACAAATCGCAAGATATTGCCTCTATATTTCCCTGTTTTGATTCAGTTGTATCATAAATACTGCTGGTTTCATCCAGAATAATATGCTCTCCGTTATGCTGTCCCGGAGTCTCTCTCTTTTCATCGCTATTGTTATTCTCTGGTAAAAACCCGGGTTTCAGTCCCCTGCTTTTAATTTTTATTCCTGTTTTCCAAATGATTAATCCAGCTGATGTAAAAATTAAAACCGAGACTGATATATTTTCCGGCGTAGTTCTCATTGCCAGGACTTCATCTATGAAAAGGACTATCAGAATTACTGAGATTATGCTTAGTACTGATGAGAGTGCAATCCTCCTGAATAACGGCATCTCTGTACTTTCCGGAAAAATTACAAGGGAAAGTGCGAATCCCGGAATAAACAGGCATAGAAGAAAAGCCAACGAAGCCCTGATGATGAATACAATTGTTTCAAAAATTTTAATCTCTCCTGATATCCGGTAATTTTTTTCTCTTTATATGTCTATGTCTTGCCTAACCGGGAATAAATAATCCTGCGGCACAGAATATTATTGTCAGTATGTACATGACATCTGTTGCCCTCTTTTCTTTCATCGGGAAATAATAAGGCAGGACCCATTTGAGGGTCAGTGCATTAGGGACTTCAAGAGTGCCGTCCGGATTAATTTTCCCAAATTTTGCAACCGGGTATTTCCGGGAGTTTATTCTCCAGAATATATAAAGGAGGAAGTTAACAGTATGGGGAATAAGCATGACAAAACCGCTGAATAAAAATCCCTCAACTACTATTATTGATCCGATTGCAGCACCAACTGACAGTGCTCCTATATTTCCCCAGAATATCTTTGCCGGATATTTCTCGAAAAACCAGTATCCGGCAAGTGTTCCTGTTAAAGTGACTATATATAATACAGGGAGAATCTCTCCGTCAATCATTGTTTTGGCTATGAGTGTTATCAGTATTATCAGGGAAAGTCCGGGTGCCATCCCGTTAAATCCTGAATGCATATTTACAAGATTTGCGACTACCGGAACATAAAGCGGCAGAATAAGCTGGATATATAGTATTCCGAGATCTGTTGTTCCAATGAACGGCATATATACAGAAGTTGCAGTGTTGCAGGCTATCAGGGAATAAGAACAGTAATAGAGGAGTATCAGTTTTGCCGGTCTTCCGATATCGATCATATCGTCCAGTATTCCAAAGAGGGCAAAGAGCGTAACTACTGTAATTATTACGTAGTTTGCAGGTTCGATATAATTGCAGTAAAATAGTGAGATTACTGATACTGAGAATAAGGATACCAGGAGTATAATTATTCCCCCGTTCACTGCAACTTCCGGAAGACCGGATTTGTACATATCCTTTGCAGTAAATCCATTATCTTTTAATTTTCTGATAATGTGGGGCATTATGGCAAGGGTAATTATAAAAGGAATTATGAAAAATACGAATAGCATAAAGTTCAGTGAATTGATTATTTCATAGAGCCACACTATCATACTTCTGAGTGTTGTAAAATCGGTATTTATAGATATATCGGGCATTAATGCAAATTTTGATCTTTTTTATCAGGGTGTATAAGTTCTAAACCGGGGGCTGTTTCTGACTTTTTCCATTCAGCCATACTGGCTGTCTATTAATATAAAATTTTTAAGTTTTCTGTTTTTGTTTATTTTTTCCTGGTTTCTTTTAATCTGATTCCGGTCGGGATGTTATCTTCAATATTATAGAGTTTGACAATCCGATTAATTCTCAGGTATGTTATATATTTGTGTTTTGTTTCAGTGATTATCACTAACAATAATCTTTATGTAATATGTGGTTCTATTACTCTTTACAACTGGGGTGTAAGCCATACCCGGTTCAAAAAAATTAGTTTTGAAATCCTGGGTCTGAGCTTCAGGAATATTTGATTTCCTGGGCTAAATCAGAATTTTACCCGTGAATCGACTGTAAACAGAGTTCAGAGTTCTTTAAATAACTACAGAGGTGTTAAAAAATGACAACAAAAAACAAAAAATCTGAGATAATAAACATAAATTATAAATTCGGGCTCATTGTCGGAATTTTATTATTTCTTGCAGCAGTTCCAGCGCTTGCATCAGCAGCGTCAACAACCGGTATATCGCATCCGTCATTAATGTTTGATGACATAAGTGAAGTGCCTGGGTATCAGTATCGTACAGAATCACCATGGAATTCCTGGGAGTCATATATCCTTCAAACAGCGGATAGTTATCTGACATTTGATTTTTCTGATCCTCAGTGGCCGACATATGACAGGATTTTATACCGTGCGGCATTTACAAGAGATCTCGGACTGGGTTACCAGATTACCAAAGATGAAAAATATGCAGAAAAAACCCGTGAGGCGCTGTTAAATATTGGACTTGGTTCACAGTCATCATGGGAAAGGGCAAAAGCTGTGAGAGATTATTCTCTTGCATATGACTGGGTTCAGCCTTATCTTAATGATACTGATGACAGGGTCATACGCAACAAACTAGCTGAACTTGCCAATATTGCCTATCTTGATCTCAATGAGAATGGTGCCAACAGAGATTATGTTACCTTTTCAGATTATCACGGCCAGGCTTATCCAAGTATTGCTGTAGCTGGTCTTGTTCTTGAGGATTTTACAAATCCGGACAACATCCCTCTGCAATCATCTCCTGAAGACTGGAAAAAAACAGGTACTGATTATTTATTCATCAATGATGAGCTTCATTCCTATAACAAGCCGTTAATTGAATTCGGCTTTGACAGTGAATCCGGTAAAAATTACCTTGGTGCATATAAATCATATGTAATTGCTGATCTACTCTGGTGGTTCCAGATATACAGTCATTATTATGACAGAAACATCTTTGATGATTATCCGGTCTCAAAAAAGATCGTTACTTCGGAGATCTGGGAGACACTTCCTAACGGATATATGAACAACGCTGTAACATCAGGAAACACGCTTGTTACTTATCACAGTGGTATTCTTAATCTTCTTGATGACGGTGAAAAAGCAGAAGTTATGAATTATCTTGATAAAACGGAAGGGAATAATCTTCTGCCATACTCATATGAGAATGATGAGATGCCCTATATATATTTCTACATGGTCTATGGCAATTATAAGAACATTGCTCCGTCTCCCCCGACGTGGACTGATCACCTGAGTCCTGATGCATCATATCAGGTTTTCAGGGAGAACTGGGAGACCGATTCTGACTGGCTATCATTAATGACCTTCAATGGTAAGACCAACAGTAACCGTGATTCAGCTCACCACGATCAGCTCTCAATTGAATACTATGGTGAAGGAAATCTTCTGCTGGCAGATGCAGGGGAGAACAAGTATGTACTTGATACTCATTATGGACCCTATGGATTCCAGCATAACAGTATTGCAATTGAAAATCCTGCTGCACCTTACCCGGTTTCAAGCTGGTCTGACAGTGAATCAAGAGGTGTTTACAAAGGAAACTTCCTGGGTGTTTATACACCTGTGACTGTTGAAAACATTGTTCAGACTCCGTGGACTGACATGCTTACTGCCAGGGAGACAATTAACCATGTTATTGGTGATGAATGGAGTGATCCATATGTGCTTGCATCTCCTGTAGATTATTCAAGGACAATTATTCATAATGACAATGATTATTTTGTTCTCTTTGATCGTCTGGAAGGCAACAGCGAACTTGTATACAGAAATGTGTTCCGTCCGGCAAGTCTGGACATTACCCCTACCAGAGATTTAAATGGTGACTATGCTTATTCAGAATCTGAAACCGGCCATGTAAACGGAAATCTTAAACTTGGCGGTACAGCATATGACTGGCTCTCACTTCCGTACAAAACAGAGACCAATACAGGAATTGAGACAAATTCTGTAATCTGGGATACTAAAAATCCTTATGGGAATAATGTTCATATGAATCTGTTCTCTGTTCCCGCTTCAGAGGTTATTCTTACAAAGCAGGTTGGAAGGATTGCCGGTTACAGTAAGGAATCAGAGGTATTCTCACCCACATTATACCTGAGGGAAGAACCTTCAGAGGACCTTTACAGAATAACTGCACTTCTCTCTGATTATGCCTATGAAGAACAGAAGACAGCAGAAGAAGTTATAGTTAACGGCAGCGGCAGCGCTCTTAAAGTAACTTCACCCAAAGGAGAGGATTACTTCTACTCCGGAGACCTTGTCTCATCTTTTGACAGGTTTGAGACTGATGCAGATATTGCGTATATCAGATATAATAATCCTGCTTTGGATTATCGTTTAACCTTAATAAAAGGCAGCTATCTTAACGCTGAAGGACAGAAATTCATTGAGATCTCCGGAACTGAAGTTGTTACTCTGAACCGCAATGCTAATTCAGCAACAATAGTTACAGACGGAACTCTTGCTGGTGATATCATACTTTACCAGATCGGGAATTCTGTTTCAGGAATTACAAAGGACGGTATTGTTTATGGAGACTGGGGTCTGTCAGGTGACAATTCTTATCTGAGAATTGGTCTGGATTCCGGAAAACATGAATACAGAATTACATTTTCAGGAGAAGTTCTTCCTGAGCAGAAAATTCCGGTTGCAGATTTCACTGCCGATGTAAGAGCTGGTGAACTGCCACTTGAAATTCATTTCAGTGATACAAGTCTGAATACCCCTTCAATCTGGCAGTGGAATTTTGGCGATGGAGAAACATCATTTGAGCAGAATCCGGTTCACATATATAACGAGTCCGGGAATTATACTGTTACACTTAAGGTGAGCAATGCGGATGGTAATGACACTGAAGTTAAGGCAGATTATATCAGTGTCCTGTTATCTCCTGCTGCTACCGTTCCTCCTGGAGAGAGTTCATTAGATGCTGACTTCACTGCTGATGTCACAACCGGCAGTGCCCCGCTTACCGTTAAGTATACTGACATTAGTACCGGGCAGCCCGAACACTGGACATACTACTTCGGAGACGGTGAAACAATCTATGCACAGAACCCTGAGCATGCCTATGTTAATCCTGGAACCTACACTGTAACTCTCCGTGTACTTAAGGACGGCGGCAATGAGATGGACTATGAGGAGAAGAAAGGTTTCATAACAGTAACTGAAGCTGTTCCTGTTCCTGTTCCTGTCCTTCCGGTCGCAGATTTCACTGCCGATATAACAGAAGCAGAAGCCGGCACTGAGATCCGGTTCACTGACATAAGTTCAGAAAATCCTGTTTCATGGCAGTGGAGCTTTGGTGACGGGAATATATCCGGAGAACAAAATCCTGTTCATATTTACAGTAAAGCAGGAATATACACAGTAACGCTTGAAGTAATTAATGCCGACGGCACAGATGAAGAAGTTAAGACAGATTATATTAATGTCCTTCCAGTCCCTGTTGCCCCTGAAGAAGTACTTAATGCTGACTTCACTGCTGATGTCACAACCGGCAGTGCCCCGCTTACCGTTAAGTTTACTGACATTAGTACCGGGCAGCCTGAACACTGGACATACTACTTCGGAGACGGTGAAACAATCTATGCACAGAACCCTGAGCATACCTACGTTAATCCTGGAACCTACACTGTAACTCTCCGTGTACTTAAGGACGGCGGCAATGAGATGGACTATGAGGAGAAGAAAGGTTTCATAACAGTAACTGAAGCTGAAGCTGAACCTGAACCTGTTGCTGTCCTTCCGGTCGCAGATTTCACTGCCGATATAACAGAAGCAGAAGCCGGCACTGAGATCCGGTTCACTGACATAAGTTCAGAAAATCCTGTTTCATGGCAGTGGAGCTTTGGTGACGGAGTCATATCCGGAGAACAAAATCCTGTTCATATTTACAGTAAAGCAGGAATATACACAGTAACGCTTGAAGTAATTAATGCCGATGGCACAGATGACGAAGTTAAGACAGATTATATTAATGTCCTTCCAGTCCCTGTTGCCCCTGAAGAAGTACTTAATGCTGACTTCACTGCTGATGTCACAACCGGCAGTGCCCCGCTTACCGTTAAGTTTACTGACATTAGTACCGGGCAGCCTGAACACTGGACATACTACTTCGGAGATGGTGGTGCCGCTTATGAGCAGAACGCTGAACATACATACACTGAATCCGGAACCTACACTGTAACTCTCCGTGTTATTAAGGATGGCGGCAATGAGATGGACTATGAGGAGAAGAAAGGTTTAATAACAGTGACTGAAGCTGAAACTGTTCCTGTCCTTCCGGTCGCAGATTTCACTGCCGATATAACAGAAGCAGAAGCCGGCACTGAGATCCGGTTCACTGACATAAGTTCAGAAAATCCTGTTTCATGGCAGTGGAGCTTTGGTGACGGAGTCATATCCGGAGAACAAAATCCTGTTCATATTTACAGTGAAGCAGGAATATACACAGTAACGCTTGAAGTAATTAATGCCGATGGCACAGATGACGAAGTTAAGACAGATTATATTAATGTCCTTCCAGTCCCTGTTGCCCCTGAAGAAGTACTTAATGCTGACTTCACTGCTGATGTAACATTTGGTTCAGATCCTCTTGCAGTACAGTTCGCTGATATAAGTACAGGTTCACCTGAGACCTGGGTGTATTCCTTTGGAGATGGTAAAGCAGCATATGAGCAAAATCCTGTACACACCTATGCAAATCCGGGCAAATATACTGTGATGCTCCTCATTACCAAATCTAACGGTCTTGAAAGGGATAGCGAGAAGAAAATCGAATACATTACTGTTAATGATGAACCTCTCCCTCCAGTTGCAGGTTTCACTGCGGATATAATGGAGGCAGAAGCCGGCACTGAGATCCGGTTCACTGACACAAGTAAGAATTTCCCTGTAAAATGGCTATGGAGCTTTGGTGACGGAAGTACATCAGTGGAAAAAAATCCGGTGTATACATATGCTAATGCCGGAGAATATACAGTTACACTTGAAGTTAGTAATGCAGACGGAACCGATACTGAAATTAAGGCAGATTATATCAATGTCTTTTCAGCACCTGCTGTAACTGAACCACCTGTGGAAGAAGTAATTGATGCAGATTTCACTGCTGATTTTACAACCGGCAGTGCACCTCTTGAAGTTTCATTCACTGATTTAAGTTTAGGAGAACCTGATAACTGGGTTTACTCCTTTGGAGACGGTGATACTGCGTATGACAAGAATCCTGTACACATCTATACAGAACCCGGTACATACAGTGTAACACTCAGCATCCTTAAAGACGGAGTCAATATAACGGATTTTGAGGAGAAAGCAGGTTTCATTACAGTTACTGAACCTGTTCCGGTTTTGCCTTCTGCTGATTTCAGTGCTGATATTACCGAAGCAGAAGCCGGCACCGGGATCCGGTTCACCTATACAGGTACAGAAAATCCTCTGTCATGGAAATGGAACTTTGGCGATGAAGGCACATCCGTGGAACAGAATCCGGTTTATATCTATGATAATCCCGGGAAATATTCTGTCTCGCTTGAAGTAGCCAATGATAATGGCACTGATACTGAGGTTAAAACAGATTATATTACTGTTCTTTCATCTGCTGAACCGGAACCTCCTGTAGAGGAGGTACTGAATGCTGAATTCCTGGCTGATGTCACAACCGGCAGTGCTCCCCTGGAAGTTTTGTTTACAGACAAAAGCACAGGTTCTCCTGAAACCTGGGTATATTCCTTTGGTGACGGAAAAACAGCATATGAAAAGAGTCCGGTGCATACCTATATTAAACCGGGAAAATATAATGTAATGCTTCGTGTTACCAAGGAGAATGGAAAAGAGAAGGATACAGAGAAGAAGATGATGTATATTGTAGTTACATAAAAACTACTTTTTTTCCAATACCTTGCATAGTTTTATATGTGGCTGTTTATGAATAATCCACGGCTATGTCTGATGAGAATTTTGGAAATTACCTGCATCCGTTTATCAGGACCGCTGTAATTATTTCTCTGGTTCTGTCTGTAATATTTTTGGCTTATTTTTACTTAGGGACTGATGATCATTATTCAGCCCTCTATCTTGTTCCGGAATCTTATTCCGGTTATGCATACTCCGATAATATTTCTTTTGTTTACGGAGTCAGATGTTTTGAAGGAGAATTAACAACATATAATATTAAAATATATCTTAATGAAGATATCCAGAAATACGATTCCTTTGAACTTGCCGATAGGGAATCCGCTGTTAAATATGAAACTGTTTCTGTCTCTCCTGATGTAAGTTATCCTATGGCAGTAAAAGTTGTACTTGAGGGTGGTCAGAATGAAGAATATGTATATTTCCGGATCAAAAATCCTGATAATCTATAATCATTATTAGTTTTATTACTGAATATTATCCGGAAAAATCTCCTTTTTAGTTGGTTTTATTGTATACCTGCCCTAGGTATTTCAGATATTTTGGGCTGTATTTTTCTGCTGAATGCCATATTACTGGTTCCGGGTTAAATTTTGATTTAAAAAATCTTAGTCTGGGGTCGCTGCCTGAATCCATATTCTCAAAATATTTTAAACCATGCTCTTTTGCCCACTTCAGTGACTCCCATACCAGCAGTTCGTTAGGTGAAATACTGCATCCTGGGTTTTTGAGGGTGCCGATCCAGAGGAAAAATATACCTTTGAAATAAAGGGATATAATCCCCCCAATCCTTTTTTTGTTCTCTTTTGCAATGAATACATTCAGATTTTTATTGTTGTATTCATTATATATTTCATATATAAATTCCCAATTTCCTGAGGGCCTGAGATTCTGATCCTTTAGGCGTTCTGATAATGATTGAAATATATACCTCATATCTTCCAAGTCACCAAGATTAACCTGAATACCGTTACTGTCGGCTTTTTTTATTGTTCCCTTTATTCTTTTATCAAAATCATTCCATATATCATCAATATCCCTTTTCAGATCAATTCTGGTGGTGTATAATGGTTTTACATCGTACCCTGACCATGAAAGTGGTCTTGAATCATAATAACCGGGTACAAGTCTGATTCTTGCATATCTGCACCCAAGTTCAGAAAATAATAATTCGTCAACTATCTGTTGTACATTGATGAATCTGGTCTCTTTTTTTCTCTGCTTAAGGTTTTCATAATCTACAAAGAGCGGTCCGAGATAATACATAAATGATCTTGAAACCGGCGACATTGCAATATTAAATGCGGACCTATTTTTCAGGAAAACCGGATATATTGCCTTAAGCTCAGTTCCCTGATATATCATCAGTCCAAGCAGACTGGAGCCTGAATATTTTTCTGCAATCCTCAAAAAATTCCATTTATGAAAGATAGTGCCATACTCTGATGATAATACGGATTTATCCCATATATCTGAAAGATTATCATTGCACAATTTAATTTCCATTTATTTCACCGGTTTTAATAATCTCTATGATGTTTTTATCATTCTGTGACGAAAATTCAGGTTCAATCCTGATTAAAGGACTTATTATTACTATAATTATACTATTCCAAGAATTGCCGATATTCTGTCAGTTACAACAAACTCGTAACTGTACATTGTATAACCGGCTTTTTTAACAATTATTTTGTGTTCTCCCCTTCTGAGGAATACTTCAATAATTCCGTTTTCGTCAGTGTAGTAGATTTCAGAGTCTATAATTACTGTGGCTTTATCAATTTCCTCTCCTTTATCATCAGTTATTTTTATTTTTGCCTCTCCCTCCCCCAGGCATCCACTAATTTCCGCTAAGAGTTTTTTTCTCTCAAAATCAGGTAATATACTGATCTTTTTTGACTCCCCGGGTTCAAGATTTACACTGACAAAAATTATTTTCTGATCTCCTGATATCTGCTCCTTTACAATTTTGGAGTTTTGGGCAATGTAACTGCCATCTTTAACTGCCGGCATTTTAATCCGGAATGTTAAGCCTTTTACTGCCTCATTATTTTTGTTTCTTGCAGTAATTGTTATTTTATCATTTTCTTCTGCAAAATTATATTCTATGTTTCCTATCAGTCTGAAATGCCGGGCCGTTTCATCTGCTGAAACGGGGAAAAGACCTAGAATTTCAGCATAATTCAGAAATTCGTCCATTTTTCCGGATTTCATCTGGTTTGAAATATCACTTTCTGTTATCAGGAAAAGTGCCATGTCATTATTTTCAGAAGCACTTTCTGCGACTTTTTCCCAGTCTTCAAAAAATTTTTCAGAGTTATTTGTAAAGCTTAGAATATTTGTTGCTGGCTTTGATATCGGCAAAATTATTATGTCTGTTTCTTCACCGTCAATCAAAACATTTTGTGGATGCCTGAGTCCTTCATTATTTATTAAATTGTAATATGGTACATTTATCATTATTGAGGTTATATATGGTGTATTTTCTACAGAGTATTGTTTCAGAGACTTAAGATTAATCTCTTTTTGGGTTCTCCCCAAAGTTTCAGTTAATTTTATACTGCTGTTTTTGGTTGAAATTTCCCTGAATTCTCCGGGTCCGGCAAGAACTGTTCCTGAATTGTAACTACAGAATATAAGTGGAAGAATTCCGTCAGGGTAGAGATGCAATGAAACTCTGTTCTGCTCATTTATTCTTCTTTCTGCAGTTGTTTCAGCGCCCGCTGATATGTACTGGGTAATATGCACTGACGCTCCCGGTTCTACAATCTCATATTGCCTCAGCCCGATAACGCTGTATTCACAGGAGATAATTCCCTTGTAATATAGATAGTCCGGATAAACTGATGTATCCTCATAATCAATGAATATGCCACTGTCCCCTTCGGAAATATATATCCTTTCAAATTTATCGTCAAGTTCTACACAATCCTGGGAAGGATAGATGGTTTTTTCATATCTTTCATTGTTATTAAAGTAAAAAAAATTGTTTGATGGCGAGAAAAATTCAGAGTTAAAATACAACAGCATCGGGACTCTTTCTTCATTTTCAATACGGTCATTTGAGATAATATATTCTCTTTTTATAATTTCAGGATAGAATGTATATCTTACCTCGGCGGTTGAAATATTAATTCTGTCTTTGTTTTTTATTATAGTTCTGTAAATTAACTGGTTGTTGTCCCTTTTTATCTCATAATTATTACCTGAGTTGAATGAATATTGTGAGGGACTGAACTGTTCATCAGTACTATAAAAGTAAAAGGAGGCCATTTCGTTAATAGACCCTTCCTGAAGGAGATTGTGGTAATTATCACCGATATATTTTATTGTTGGATTGTATTTGTCTACAGATATTTTATAGGCCTCTGTATTTATCTCAAAACCAGATCCTATTTCATTTATGGTAGGGCCACTGTTCTTATGATAACCTTCGTTAGGCATCAGTGTGTTTCCGGACTGGAGGGAAAGGCTGTAAATTCCAAAATCCCGGCATGAATATATCCTGTCAAGATCAATGTTGTGATCTATTGTTAAGTCCTCTGGTTTGCCATGAAGATTGGATATCAGTTTATCTGACAGGAGGTAGTATCTGGTTCCAAAGAGCGTATAGTGCTCCATGGCATGATTCCCATCTCCATAGAAATAAACTCTGTTCAATATTTTTGTAAAGGTTTTTGTCCTTGAACCCTGCATCAGTCCGTATGTACTGTCCTGTTTTTCTGTAAATATTGGAATATTTCGGTAACCAACTCCAACAACCTTTTCATCAGGACTTCCGGTTCCTGAAAGCCAGGTCATACCGTTTATTATGTAGTCGTCACCTGAGAATTTGTTATTGTAATAAGCATTGCCAATCAGAGGTATAATTATTGCTGAAG
Source organism: Methanoplanus limicola DSM 2279 (assembly GCF_000243255.1). Lineage (NCBI taxonomy): Archaea > Methanobacteriati > Methanobacteriota > Methanomicrobia > Methanomicrobiales > Methanomicrobiaceae > Methanoplanus > Methanoplanus limicola. The sequence goes on along the minus strand of NZ_CM001436.1, from coordinate 184,198 downwards.
AGATTATCGCGAGGGTCAGAAGAAGAAGTAAAAACCTGCCTCCTTTTTTCTTTTGCTGGAGTATTTCTGTAATTTTGGAAAACCCCAGAACAGCAGAGACCGGAATTATAAGGATCAGGTAATTAATTTCCCTTAGTACTCCCGTTGCTCCGGCAATATCTTCTGTTTCATTGATCCATGCGGGTAATACCGTAACTGCAAGGAGTGAGATCATGAAGCATTTTCCTTTTGAATCCAGCCTGAAAAAACCTGCAAAGGATAGTATTGTGTGTACAGGTCCTATCCAGAAAGGGATCAGCAGAGATGAATGGGATATGCTTGCCGGAATTAAAGCATAATTTCTGCTTTTTTTTATTTCATTATATTTTTGAATAAAAAATTTGTTTACGTAGATCAGAAACTGTCCCAATGCAAAGAAGAGTGCTGAGTAAATTAAGGCATATACAAATTCATCATTTACAAACATATTGTTGTATAATATATAGCTTAAGTCATCTGCAAAGAAGATATGAAGTTTAGTAGCCATAAAATTGCCTGGTATCATAAACATTGAAGATTTGTTTGCATACTGCGGTAGTAGATGGGGGAATACTCTCACAGTTACCCAGTATACAAAAAATGATGAGGCAAGGATAAAATATACTGTTTTATAGAATTTACCCTGGAACAGGCATCCGGCAAGGAAAAAAACGATAGAAAAGATCATTAAATAAATAAAAGTACCTGCATGGGAAAGAGCAATTGTTATACTCATCAATGTGATAATTACTACAGTTTTCAGACTCAGTTTTTCAGAATAGGCAAAGTAAAACGCGAGAAGCAAAAAAGGAATTACAAATACGGAAGGTCTGAATGTTTCAAGTGATATAGCTGCTATGGGCATAGAAAGCAGAAAAAGAATTGAGAGTATTTTCTGCCATTTGTACATCAGGAATGATCCGGAATATACATAATAGGTTGATATGATCACAGCCAGATATAATGCTGAAAAAATTCCGGCTGTTAATATTGGTTTTAATCCTGATATTTTGGAGATTACGGCAATAAACAACCATGAACCAAAGGGATAATTATATGAGTTTTCATTCAGACCGGGATTAAACACTATTTTACCAACCTCTTCGTAAAAACTGAACAAAGAATCGGTATTATATATCTGCATTGTATGGAAGAGATGGGTATAAGTATCAGTTCCAAATGGTCTTCCAAAGAATAGCAGAGGAATAAAGTAGGCTATAGTAAGGACAAATATCAGGAATAATATCAGCAGGGCAGATAGCTTGTCCTGCTGCGGAAAAAATCTGTTAATTCCGGATTTAATGTAGAATAATAATTTGTCCGCTCTCTTCATTTTCACTGTTCCTGGCTTAAATATGACTGTTTTTTCTTTGTATTTTTATTGCATGTCAAACATTCCTGACGTAATGCATATGTTTAAGGATCGGAAATGTAAGTTTATCAACAGTGATTTTCTGAGATTTTTGATATTTTAATTCTATGCCTGATTCTTTATCTGTGCTTTTGACTTAGAATAAAGAGTGGGAAGTAATATTATCATCCACAAATTCTGTTGAATACTTTAAGATTAACTATGTATTCGGGCAGGCAGACTGAATACTATCCTCAGGGATTTTATCATTTGCTATACTGCCATATTGAGTACTCCGGCAAACCGGCTTTAGAAAATTCATGGCATACTGATATATCTGCATGGTCTTTATATCCGGAGTGAACGATTTATGAACTCAAAAAAAGATCTGCCAATATCCTTCAGATTATGTCCAATAATATTACTGACAATTATTTTTTCCCAGGTACAGGTATCCGAAGCACAACTTAATCATCCATGTCTGATTTTTGATGATATTACTGAAGTCCCGGGCTATCAGTACAGGAGTTCTGAACCCTGGAATACTTGGGAGAGTTATATAATTAGCCGGGCAGATTATTCACTTGAAATGGATTTTTCCGTCCCTGAATGGCAGAATTACGATAAGATATCTTACCGTGCAGGTTTTGCAAGAGATCTTGGTCTGGCCTATCAGATAACAGGTGATGAAAAATACGCCGGGAAGGCAGCTGAGGCACTGTTTAATATTGACCTTGGGGATCAGGAGCCATGGTCAAGGTCATCAGCCGTAAGGGACTACGGTCTTACCTACGACTGGATACAGTCATATCTGGATGAAGAAATGGATAGAATTATCCGGAATAAATATGCTGCATTTGTGGATTCTGCATATCATGAGCTGAACAGTAACGGTGGAAATACTGAATATATATCTTTTTCAGATTATCATGGTCAGGCATATCCCAATGTTGCTGTTGCCGGAGTTGTCTTATCTGATTTTACTAATCCCGACAATATTCCACTGAATTCAGGGCCTGGTGAGTGGGTTAAGACAGGAACCGAATACCTCTTCATTGATGATAAACTTCATTCCTACAACATACCGCTTATTAATTTTGGTTTTGACAATGTTTCAGGCAAAAATTATCTAGGTGCCTATAAAAGTTATGTGATTGAAAGTCTTCTGTGGTGGTTTCAGATATATAGCCACTATTATGGGAGGAATATTTTTGAGGAATATCCGTTATCAAAAAAGATTGTTACTTCTGAAATATGGGAAACTCTTCCAAACGGTTATATGAATAACTGTGTCACTTCCGGAAATACACTCAAGACATATCACAGGGGTATTCTTAATCTTCTTGATGACGTGGATAAAGCGATAGTTCTTGATTACCTGAAAAAAACGGAAGCTAAAAACATTCTCCTTTATTCATCGGAGAATAGTGAAATGCCTGATCTCTATTATTATATTGTATCTGATAATTTCGACAATATGAAGTCCTCCCCTCCTCCATGGAAATCATACCTGAATGCTGGGTCCTCTTATCAGGTTTTCAGGGAGAACTGGGAGGAAGATTCAGACTGGCTCTCTCTTGTAACATTTAACGGCAGGACCAATAGTAACCGCGATTCTGCTCATCATGATCAGCTGTCATTTGAATACTTCAGTTGCGGGGATCTTCTGCTTGCTGATGCCGGAGAGAATAAGTATGTTCTTGACAGGTATTACGGACAGTATGCTTATCACCATAACGGAATATCGTTAGAAGATGCAGATAATCCACATCCTGTCTCTGAATGGTCAGACAGCAGATCAAGGGGTGTTTATAAAGGGAATGTAAATGGTGTCCTTACTCCCGTAAATGTCAAAAATATTGTGGAGACCTCATGGATAAGTACTCTGGGAGCGGAGGAGATGATATCTAAGGTTATTGGAGATGTGTGGGCAGATTATTATTCAGTTTCACCTCCGGTGTATTATGAGAGGACAATAATTTACCCGTTTAATGATTATTTTATTATTATTGATTATTTTGACGGGAATTCTGACAGAATGTACTGGAATGTATTCCGGCCGTCAGGACTGGCAATAGTGCCCACCCTGGATATAAATGGGGATGGAATATTTTCTGAAGATGAAACCGGATATATCCCGGGTGAACTTAAGATTGGAACATCCGGATATGACTGGTTAAGTCTTCCATATAAGAGGGAGACTGCAACAGGTATTATTACAGATAATATCACATGGTCAGTTACAAATCCATATGGTAAAAGAGTTAATATGAATATCTTCTCTTCACCCGCATCAGATATTATCATTACAAAAAATATCGGCAGAATTGCCGGATACACCTATCAGTCAGAGGTATTTTCACCTGTCGTGTATTTCAAAAGCCCAAGTTCTGAAGATTTTAACAGAATTACCCTTCTAAATTCAGGTTATGAAAATGAGGTTTTAAATTCAGCAGAAACACTGAAGGTCAGTGGCAGTGGCAGTGCAGTAAAAGTGTTCTCAGGTTCAGAGACTGATTACATATATTCGGGGGAGGGTTCCTGCGTGTTTGACAGGTACAATACGGATGCTGATATTGTTTTCATCCGGAAATCGACTGATAACCCGTATGAATATTACCTCTTTTTTGGAGGTTCATATCTTGGTATGGACGGTTCTGATTTATTTCTGTTTAATGAGGATAATTCCGGGAAGTATATGAATTTTTGTGGTATGAGTGGAGAGTTGAAATCTGTAATCATAGATGGCATAGAAATTACAGGTGAAGATGTCAGTAATTCCGGATGTATATATTTCCCTGATTCCGGAAACAGCAGCCATATTATTGAAATCAACTTGGGAAACAAAAAAATATCAGTTATTTATTTTGATAATTTCCGGTCTGATTATATATTGGGTTCTGAAGGAGCAAATGATCCGGCTGTCAGCAGGAAGTTTGCCGGTATTTCATTTTACCTGTTATTGTCCGGATTTAATCTGGCACTGCTGGTATTTTTGATCTCATTCAGGAGATCTTCTTTATAGAAGAGGTTTTCACTTCACTAATGTGTGACAAAATTATTAATCCCAGTAGGAGAATCCATATTATATAATGAACGGTTCTGAGGCTGTAATTGCAGGTGTAATTCAGGGTATTTTTGAGTGGCTTCCTGTGAGCAGTGAAGCCCAGACAATGCTTTATATGCTCAATGTTCTGAACCTTGATCCACAGACTGCTCTCTCTTATGCATTTTATCTTCATTTTGGTACTATGCTTGCAGTATTAATTAAGTATAGGGATGAATTTTTTTCTGTTCTTATGTCGCCTCTCTCTGAACTTAAACTCAGTTCAGTAATATTTTATGGTACACTTTTTACTGCATTTTCAGCAATTCCTTTGTACCTGCTACTTCGGAATCTTTCAACATTTGTAAATCCGGTTTTATTTACTATGATTATCGGATTTATGTTAGTCCTGACCGGAATTCTGATGAAAATCGCTGATTCAAAAGGTGATAAGGATATTAATGATATAAGCAACCGTGATATAATTCTAACCGGAATTGCACAGGGTTTTGCAGTAATCCCGGGGATTTCAAGATCAGGAATTACTGTTACTGCATTACTCATCAGAAAGGTGAATCAGGAGACTGCATTAATGGTCTCATTTCTGCTTAGTGTTCCTGCAACCGCAGGTATTCTTTTTATTGATTTTAATTCAATCAGCAGGATTCCTCTTCAGTCAATGGTGATATTATCTGCCTCATCACTTTTCTTTGGATATATCTCTATGGACCTTCTTCTAAAGATTGCAGTAAAAGTTTCTTTCTGGAAATTCTGTCTGTTATTTGGCCTGGTCACAATAATCTTTACATTTCTGTATTATTTTCTGAATATTCTCTGAATATCTCTTTTCTGTGATGATGGGTTATATTTTTTAATTTTTTTTAATCCGTATGTATTTTGGTGAGGGTAAGATAATGATATAATTTATCATATATCACTTATGAAACAGAGACCATATTATCATTAAAGATTGACAGAAACGCATGGGTTTTATAGGATACTGTTATTATAATAGTTTAATGAGCAACAGGGATTCTGCAGTATCTGAAATACTGACTCTTCTGAAGCAGCATCCGGAAGGTCTTACTGTAAAAAAAGTATCCGAAGGTATTGGAATGAACCGTATGACGGTTGCACGTTACCTTGATACCATGCTTATCTCCGGATATGTTGAAATGATAACATTCGGTCAGTCTAAGATATATTCAGCTTCAAGCAGAATTCCCATTAATGATATTTTAAACTGCCTTTCAGACTGTATAATTACTCTGGATCAGGACTATAATATTGTCTTTGGAAACAGATCCTTTTTGGATCTTGTGGGCAAAGAAGAAAATGAAATATATGGCAGATATGTTTTTGATATTTTAAGTCCGTGCGGGGAGAATTTTGGTTTTGACATCTTAACAGAATTTGATAATCAGGAAATTTCGGTGATAAAAAATGATGCGGTGAAGAAATTCACGGCGAATTTTATAAAAACTGTTTCTATTGATGGGAATATTGGCATTGCAGTTTTTTTAAGGGATATAACTGATATTACCAATATTCAGTCCAGACTTAAGAAAGTTGAGAATTTATACGATTCCCTGATTAGAGGATTCAAAAATATTATTTTCTATATTGATTATAACGGGCTTATTACATATGCCGATCCGGGTTGTATTGGTGTTTTGGGTTATCAGCCTTCAGAGATGGCTGGGAAATATATTTTTGATTTCATATCCGGAGATGAGAGCAGAATTCTGGATTGCCTTGATATGAGGAAGAATTCAGGCAGTTCTGCACCTGAGAGTTTAAAATCTGAATTTATACGTCATGACGGAAGTTTTGTTGTTCTGAATTTATTTATATTCGCCGAATATACCAGTTCATCAGATTATTGCGGTTTTCAGACCTTATGCACAGAAATTAATTCTTAGTTTATTCACAGTTCAATCCTGAAAGCCTCTGCATGGCATAATCTTATTTTATTATCTGAACCTCTCAGAATCAGGATTTAAGAGTACTGTTCAGATACAGGAGATTTTGGTATATTCTGGAAAAGAATAGTATATTTTTTCTTAACGGGTTTTTCAGGAATGTAAAAGGTCACGAAAAACTGATCCAGTGTGCTCACTGAAGAATTGGTTACAGATTTAATTTCAGTAAACTGAGGTAATTTATAATGGATGTAGGGGTTATTGGAACAGGCGTTATGGGGAAGAATCATGTGAGAGTGTATTCGGAGATGAAGGAAGTCGGAGATCTTTTTTTGTATGATGTCAACAGCAGTGCGTCATCCGGAATTGCAAAGGGATGCGGGATAAATGTGGTTGATTCAGTTGATGAGCTGCTAAAAAACGTTGATGCTGTGAGCATCTGTGTCTCTACTCAGTATCATTATGAGACCGCAGTACAGGTTGCCAGGGCTGGTATCAGTATGCTGATAGAAAAACCGATCTGTCAGACTTCAAAGCAGGGTGAAGAGTTATTATCAGAAATTCCTGATGATATTGTGGCTGGAGTGGGACATATTGAGCGGTTTAACCCGATTGTTAATGAAATATCCAGAATTATTGATTCTCCTCTTTATGTAGAAATGAAGAGACATAACCCTTCATCTATCAGGATAAACGGAAGTAGTGTTGTTGAAGATTTAATGATTCATGATATTGATATAATATTCAATAATGGCCACTTCAGGGGTCCCTACAATCTTTACTCTTCCGGCAACAGTGATATATGCGGCGCAATATTTGAATTTCCCGGTTTTCCTGTATATCTCTCAACGAGCCGGAAATCTTCAAAAAAGATCAGAATGGTCTATATCGAAGAGGAAAATTTTACTATAGAGGGAGATTATATGACTCAGGAGGTGTATATTCATAAAAAACCTGAAAGGTATTCTCATGATGCTGATAAATACATTCAGGAGAATATTGTGGAGAAAGTAATGGTCAGCAAGGTTGAACCCTTAAAAGTGGAACTGAACACTTTTGTTGACTGTGTTAGGTCTGGTAAGGAATTTCCGGTCAGTCCGGATCAGGCAGTAAAGAATGTTCGTATATGTGAAGATATCAGGCAGAAATGTGGCTACTGATTAATCTCTGAGATTATTCATGTTTCGTCTTCTGAAGTTTTGGAGAATCTCCCATAATCACTATAACAGAATCCTGTGAAATATCTGTTTCCCTTGTTTTACGTTCAATTTGACTTTTACAGGATTGAAACAATTTACTTTTTTTAATTATGCCCGGCTTAGATTTATAACATTTTTGTGACTATTCAAAAAATGAATACCCGGGGGTTTTAATGAATTGTAACAGTTTATTTTTCTGTATCATATTTCAGTTTTCTGTACTTATTGCGGCAGCCGGAGCAGCATGCATAACCGGCATTAATGTTGCAGACAATATTCTTTTTAGATCTTCACCGGATGGTGAAATAGATATTGTTATTGTAAGGGGAGGGCCCAATGCCGATATGTAGTTCTCTGTCTATATGTTCTGATTCAGAACCTTTTTCAGTGACGGTTAATCCGGCTGAAGGGAGATATTATGTTATTAATCATATTGGGTTCTGTTGTGACAGATGTAATCGCCCTGTAACGGAATATGTATCATTAATTGTTGGTTAAGTACTGTTCTGAAGTATATTTGTTGGCTGCTATAAATGTTATGGGGTTTTTGGTTTGATAAGTGTTGCATGAATTCAATAGTTATTCCTACTGAATTATGAGATCAAATGCATTTATACATCTTATTTTGTGCGGGATAAAATTCTGATACAGTCTTAAGATATTTAGTTTATGGTTGAGGTATTAAATATGGAATTAAAGGTTGCAGATGAGGGTGATAAAAATTCCTGGGATGATCTTGTTTTTTCTTCTGATAATAGTACCCTCTATCATACATGGGACTGGCTTGTAAAAATGAATGAGCATTCTTCAATTAAAGTCTTTTCCGGCAGTATTGATCCTGTACTATACCGCTTAATGGCTTATGAAGGTTCAGAGTTATACGGGCTGATTCCACTGTATGTATATAAGTTTCTGTCAGTTAATATTGTATTTTCCCCTCCTGTTGGGGTTGAAAACAGTTATCTGGGCCCCGTAATTAAGAAATATGATGATATAAAACTCAGAAATAAATATTCTAAATTTATCGTATTTCAGAAGGTACTGGATGGTTTCATGAAGGATCATCTGATGTCGGATGTAATTAAAATTGATATGTCTCCCTTCCCATATGATCCGAGATCGTTTATCTGGAGTGGTTATAGTGTGGTACCAAGGCACACATATGTCCTTAGCCTAAAAGAAGGAAAAGATGTAGTGTGGACAAATATTCACATAAATTTACGTTCTGAGATTAAAAAAGCCCGGAAAGCAGGCATAGTCATTGAGGAAGGTTCAAAGGAGCATATTGATCAGCTATTTGATCTTATGGTCAAAAGAGGGAGAATTCATACTTCAAGGGAGTATATTCATGATATTTATGATGATTTTTCCCGTGGATATGTCAAACTGTTTATCGCCAAAAAGGATGATCAGTTTCTGACCGGAGTTTTGATCACATATTACAAAAAAAAGGTTGATGCCTGGATTGGTGCTCCCGGGCTGTTGTTTGGAAATCTTAATCTCAATGGAATATTATTGTGGCATACTATTGAATGGGCATGTAGTCAGGGTTATGATTACTATGAAATCATTGGAGCTGACACTCCGGAATTATTTCCCTTTAAAAATAAATTTAATGCTGAACTACGTCACTATTATTCAATGAGGTGGTATTCACCTCTAATCAGAATCGGTAAAGGAATATACCATTCATTTAAACCGGAATTCCGGTGATCTGTTTATTTAAATATTATATTTTTTCTGAAAAATATGTGGTTGGGCTTCTAATTACTTGGCTGAATTATCAGACTGCATCCTCAAAACCAAGAATCATAGTCCCTGTATGGGTGTCTCCGGGAAATCCTGACAGGATATGAATTGAGAAATCCAGCGATTCAGTACTGCAGGGCATCAGTTTTTCCGGAATAATTACATCCTCTCCGGGAAAGTAATCAATTACTGTTCCGCTGTTTCCCATTCTTGTATCAAACAGTACATTCCAGAGGCCTTTGTAATCCTTTCCAAAGTCCATATCGTCCTGGGTGACTGTTATCCTGACCGGGATATTGCCTGCATTTCGTACTGTCGGATATCCGTCATTTACAGCGAATACACTGTTACCTGTAACCCATTTATTCACTTTTACAATAGTGCTCTTATAATCAACAGAGCTGAAATCGGATTCTATACACCCAAGCGGCAGGTATTCAAATTCAAGTATCAGTTCATTGGAAGGGTTGGCGGACTGGTCTATGCACCTGATTTTAACTGTATAATTTCCGGCCGGCATACATGACGGAAGAATAAATTTTCCTGTCCATAGTGCCCCTGTCCCTTTTTTTAATCTGTAATTTGTCTCTTCAAAGTCTGAGTCCGGACTGAAGAGAACAATTCCCGATTCATATGCTTCAATAAATTTGGCTAATTGAACCGTTCCGCTTCCTTCGTTTGTAAATGTTATACTCTGGTAGTATTCCCCGCCGGAAAATGAATGAAGAGGTTTATATATCTCAGAAGAGGTTGATATCACGTCACCTCCGCTTTCTTCATCAAATACGACGGCATAGATACTCAGGTTTCTGCTATTGCCATATCCCGGTTCAGGATAGAACTGAGATCCGGTCAGTATGTGGTTCTCATCACCGTTTTCAAGGTTTATTGTCTCATCTTCTGTCCAGGTGCACAGGACTTCAGGTTTAAGTCCCCCCCCGGCCGAAAGTTCCACTGAGGTTGTAATTATTTCTGCACTGCTTTGTACAGGAATAGTTAATATGCCTGTTAGCATTCCCAATATTATAGCTGATATAAATAACCTGCTTAAATTTTTACTCTGCATATTTTTATTACCCAATTTCAAAACCCCGTATTAATTAAATTCTGTTGAATGGAGGTGAGTAAAATAAGAATATTAATTTATGCAAAGCAGATTCGTGTTATGCCGATAACATCTATTATTCCATTATTTGTTATTTTAGCTGGTAATTATTATCTTTTGATAGTGACGGGCAGTTATATTTTGAGCCGGTATTTTATCTGCATAGTTCACTCTTTTTGATATCTTATAACGTGCAGTATCCGGAATACACCCTTCATGAAACATCTGTATCAGGCATCATAATGTTTTATCTGTTATCTGTTTGCAGGCAGATTTGCCAGAAGATAAAGTGACTTTTGTGAAACAGTTTATGTCTTGGGAGATCTTTCCTTAAAGGTATAAGTTGCAAAAAGAAAGTTAAAAAATAGTTATTATTTTCTGAAAGCTGATTTTAGTGCCATTACAAGTGCAAATATTGTAAGTGCTGCAATTACAAGTGCGGTTGGTAGCGGTGCTTTTCCACTTTCTGTCGGTTTTGAACTGTCACCAGTAGAGTCAGCTGATCCGGTGACTTGTATATTTAATTCCTTTTCACCGGTTTTTTTGTCTTCATAAACTATGTATGTTATGATTTTGTATTCCCCTGAGATTTCCGGTTTATAATAGTAAACAAGGTTCTCTGTCCCCATGGCTGTCACAGTTAATTCATCGGATTCAAAGGTGTCTATTAGTTCATCGTCTTTATAGATCTCACCTTTAAGAACTGCTTTTGTTGGAATTTCTCCTGTATTGACAAATGTTCCGGATATCTTTAATATCCTCCCTACAACAGTTTTTCCTTCGTAGTTAATCTCTGTGAACTCACCTTTTCTCGTAAGCGTCCCTTCCGGAATAAGACTGAACTTTGTTTCTTCTCTTAATATCTCATTATCTCCGATATTAACTGTTACAATGGCAGAGTAGTCCCCGCTTTCCAGACCATTGTTTTCCCAGTTCACTGTTATTTTCTCCTTTTCACCCGGTTTTATCTCTGAAGCGGTTTTTCTGACTGTGTCGATGTTTTTTCCTTCTTTTGATATTACAATCGTTATTCCCGGTGCAAGCACTACATTACCTGTATTCTGAAACATAATTTCAACAGGGACAGGGTAATTAACTTCGGAATCACTGATTCTGAGGAGATCTGCTTCACCACTGATTATTTCAGTACCTGTTACATCAATTTCGACTTTGGTCGTTGCCCGGACTTTTAGTACGGCTCCTACTTCAGTATTTTCTGAAGATTCCGGACTTTTTGTGTCAAAATTAATTTCGGCTCTGTACATGCCGTTTGCCGTATCTTCCGGGACTGAAATTCTGGCTTTTACTTTAATATTTTTGCCCGGAATTTTGATCTCGTTTACAGGTTCTCCCGCATCGGGGGTATCCTCATAGATTTTTATCCATTCTTTGGCATCTCCGGAGATCATGATGTCTGCCATTAGTTCATCATTTCCGGGATTAAATACCGTAATTGTTTTTTCATACTCAATACTCCTTGCTGCATCACTGATATTAATTAATGAAGGTGTTACTGCAATTCCTGCTGCTGAAACTGTATGAAATACAAACAGTGATGTAAATATCAGCAAAGCAATTAATTTGAATCTGTTAAAATCCCCTTTCATTTTCTTTCCTCCTCTTTAAGAATAATTTTTCTGAATCGCTAAAAATAAAAAAGTAGTTAGGTCTGGTTTATCAGTAAATCAATAAATTAAATTAGATGAGAGTTAGAGAATATTATCTCTACTTCTCAGTTTTTATTATTCAGCCTTCTCAGAATGCTTTATCGAATCCGAGGATCATCTCACCCTCGTGAGTTTCTCCTGCAAATCCTTTCAGAATGTGGATTGAGAAGTCAAGTTCTTCGCTGTGGCACATCCAGAGGTCGTCTGGTAATACTTCATTCTGGTCAGGTTCACCGGCTGCAACAGGGTCGTATGCTACGACTGTTCCTGAATCCCCGAGGCGTGCATCGAATTCAACATCCCAGTTGCCCAGGTTGTCTCTTCCAAACTCCATTGCGTCCTGCCTGATAATCTTTACATTTACAGGTACGTTTCCTATATTACGTACTGTTGGGAGGTTGTCCCCGATTGAGAATACTGTGTTTCCTGTTGTCCACTTGTTTGTGCAGACACTTGTGCTTCCGTAATTTACAGAGCTAAAATCAAACTCTGCTGCCGGAACTTCAAGGTAGTTGAAGATGTTTATAAGATTGATTGCAGGGTTGGAGTTTCTGTCAACTGCACGGACAACCACTTCATAGTCGCCTGCTGGCTGGCAGTAGTGAATCTCTGCTGTACCCATCCAGACATCAGCGGTTCCCTTGCCAAGTCTGTACATTACTGCTGTTCCGTTATCTCCGTTCCAGGTGTATCCTGAGGCGAGCTGGATAAGGCCGGCTTCGTATGCTGCTGTTGCATTGGTGACTGCACAGTTGTCATGTCCGATATTTGTGAGCATAACCTGGTACTTAAGCTCCTCCCACATATCAGGGTCAAAGTAAGCGTTGTCAGGGTGGTATACATATGCAGAAACGAGGCTTAAATCTCCTCCGTCTTCCTCATCGCAGACAATTGCATAGTATTTTATCTCTTTTACCCCTTCAAATGTTGCCGGTGGCAGGAATTGTGATCCTAATGTCAGGTGTGTCGGGTCACCGTCTTCAAGTTCTGCTGTAGTATCCTGTTCCCACTTTGCCATAATTACCGGTGCATTTCCCCCCCCGGTGGCAATGTTTACTCCGGTTGTTACTGTTGTATCGGCTGATACCGGTGCAACAAGTGCAAATACAAGCATTGCAAGAATAATGCCTGCAATACCAATTTCTTTTCGCATCATTTTTTCACACATCCGATTTTTTAAAAGCTTATCCTTCCAGTAGTTTCCCCGGTTTCATGTCGGGTTTTCCCCATATCTGGAAAGTTAAACTGTTCTTTATTTTGGGATTACACAGAAGACTGGCTGATTAAACAGATTTCCTCTAGAGTAACCAGACTTTGATTTTTAACATAAATACATAAACGTATGCTGTACAAAACTGACTGGATATAACTTTACCCGGTATTTGGTTTTAATCCTGGATTTTAGGTAAATCTGGTTCTTATTGGTTGATTTTATCATATGTGATGCCTGATTGGTAGTGGCAGGTGTAAATCCGGATTCTGATTCTGTGCTGTGCATTACGCACTGGCAGTGCACCATACTGGTAATCTGCTGTTTTACCTCTCTTTCCGGCTGAAGATCTCAGAAAAAAGCATAATGAAGAATGCAGAACATAAAAGAGCAAAAAGGTCATTTATGAACAGCTGGCTCACAGGTAATGAATGAAACAGTGCACTGTTTCACAGGAGCATAATGAAGATGTCAGAAAAAAAGCAGTTATTATGCCCGATATATCATCTGACATAAGATATTCTTTCGTTTTGTTTACATGTGTTATTTGTCTGCGATTATGTATTCGGTGATGAGTCCGTCATATGACCCGGCATTTGATTTCTGTACAGGTTCTGTTCCGTCAATATCATCTGATTTTGTCATTCCGGCTGTGATTAATTTTCCGTTATATCCGTCAACATCATAAATAACATCATAATCATTGCCCTGTATAAGTATTGCAGAATTCATACTGCCGGAATCTTCCTGAAAGACGGCAATGAAAGCATCAGAGTTATTTTTTAATCTTTTTTCATCCGGAATTCTTTCAATGTCGTATTTTTTGGAACTGAATATATTTTCAGATTTGGTCTCACCTGCAATGATTATATTTCCTCTGTTATCACTCTTTATGGCATGAATAAAATCATCATTTTCCCCGCCGAAATATGTTGAATAAATAATTTCAGTTCCTTCTTTATTAAGGCAGGTCAGAAATCCTTCTGAACCGTTGCCCACGGAAAAATTATTCTGGAATGCATTTTTCACAAAAAGATCGTCTGAATATGTATATCCGGCAATATGAACTCTCTTTTCTGTGACAGCAATTCCTTTGGCCCTGTCACCGCCACCCCCGCCAATATAGGTTGAATAGATCAGATCGCTTCCGTCCGGATTAAATGCCGCGATGTATGAGTCATAAGAGAAAGTTGAGGGGCCGAATATCTCATTTTTTACCGGAAGTGACCTTGTTTTTGATGAATAGGTATATCCTGTAATATATGCATTCAGTTCTGAATCTATTCCTACTGCTTCGCTGTAATCGTCACTGACTCCGCCAAAGAAGGTGCAATAGACAATAATGTTCTCTTCCGGATTAATTTTCATAAGAAATGCATCTCTTTTTCCGGTAATTTTTTCCTGAAAAGCGCCTTTTGTTACCGGAAAATCTCTGGACTCTGTTGTGCCGGTGAGATACAGATTGTTGTTACTGTCAATAGTTATGTCATGCAGTACATCTGATGATGATCCGCCTATTAAGGTTGAATATTCAGTTTCAAAATTATTTATATTTATTTTAACTAGAAATATATCCCATTTACCTCTGTTATTCTTTTGAAGTGCATCTTTGGTTGTGAAGAAATCATCGGAATCTGTGTATCCTGCAATGTATAAATTTCCTTCATTGTTAAAAGCGGAGGATACAGGTTTGTCACTTCCTTTTCCGCCGATAAATCCTGAATATAAAAGCTTTTTTGAGTTACTGTTTATTAATGCAATGAATCCATCGATATTTCCTGCTCTCTTTTTTTGATTATTTTCTGTCAGAGGAAAATCTTCCGACTGTGTAACCCCTGTTATAGCGGTTAGATTATTTTTTTTACCGATAGAAACTGAGTTTACTGAATCCGTATCTTTTCCACCGAAATATGATGAAAATACAGGGATTACAGATGAATTGATATTTGTTACTTCTATATTGTCTTTATAGCTTTCACAATCTGCACCATTGACTGCGTTTGTTTTTGAAATCTCATAGGTATTATTGAATGCCAGTGAATATGTATCGACTGAATTTATCTGAATCAGAAGCAATATTGAAAATAAAATTATTATGACTGATGCCGAAAATATTTTTTTCCCGGACCTGTTTGTTTTTAATGACATAATCTGACCCGGAAATATGTTATCTCCTGATTTTTCCGGCGAAAATTATTATTCCTGAGATCAGGAGAATTGCTGATATACCTGAAGAACTTTTTACCGGCATACTGCTCTTTTCTTCACAGGAATTTTTGCAGGCCCTTATATTGTCAAGATAAATATTCATTGTACTTCCCCTTAATCCTTCGGATGTGAATATAATGGCCTGATTTCCGGAAAATTCAGATGTATCTATCTTTTCGGTTCTCCACTGAAATGTCTCATTGACATATGTCCTGACCAGTGTCTTTCCAATATATATATTAAATGACTGCTCGGATGGTCCGAGTGCCAGGATTTTCAGGTCATATGTTATTTCATCAATATCTGTAAGGTCAGTCTCCTGAATAAGGCATTTATCTGTGAAGAAAAATCCGGCGTTATGTCCCCTTTCAATATCGTACCTTATGTATGGAGGATGATCCTGGGTAATCCATCCGTTAAAATTCTCTTCCTCAAAATCACCGTTTAGAATTATATTATTGCATTCTGCAAATGCGATTGCATTTGGTATCAATCCCAGCAATATTACCGAGATACAGATTATTAATCCCCTTTTCATCTTAAACACCTTCCTGAGTTCATTATCCGGCTCTGTTCAGGGCCGCATTATAATCTGAATTTGAAAAGAATGAGTTTAAAAAAATATGCCGTGCAGTAAAAAATTATTCCATTTTATCTTCACATGACAGAATTTTGACTGCACAGCAAATCAATATATCATGTATGATATAACCGGGACATATATGACTGAAACTCAGGAGATGCTAAATAATAATCTCCGGACAATTTCAGAAGTGATTGTTCCTAAGGGTGAGGGGGGTTTTGATGGTGATATTTTGGAAAGGAAATGCCAAAAAGAAGGATTTAACTGTTAATTATAATGATAAGGGTGGTGGACAGTCATCAACCTGGTTTAATTTTAATTATCCACGGATATGTCTGGCAGCAGCAGTCATTATTATTTTACTTTTAATTCACTTTGCTGGTGGTATGCCGGATATTTATCCCCGTGTGCCGGGATTTCAGGATGGAGATAATCTCTTTTCAGGTCTCTCTTTTTATTCAGGAAATGAATATTACCCGGATGAATCTGGTAATCTATTGAATAGTTATTCTGAAGTTTATTCAAAATATCCGGGTTATTCTGTCTCTTCGGGTGAAACCGGAGTTCTGACGATAACGATTACGCCGACTGAAATGACGCTGTCAATCTTTCTTTACCTGATTTTGATAATTATTATGCCTGTAACTTTTATGATCTCTTTCATTGCTGTGATCTTTGGTTCCTGGAACAGGAGAGGTATTCATGACTAAAAAGAACATATATGATGATAAAACTGACAAAAGAAGAAGATATTGGAATTATATTTTTATTTCTGTGATTTTGGCAGTAATTATCCTGTTTTTCTCATTTGCTGTATCCGCAGAATTATTTGCATCATCAGACGAATCTGAAAAATATGCTCAGGAAGAGATACATATTAATAATTCCTTTAATTATTACAGGAATGAGGATTACAGTCAGGCATATTCTGAAATTTCTGATGCCCTTGATATTAATGGAAGTAATTATCTGTCACTGACTCTTATGTCATCTCTTCTTTTAAAGATGGGTGATTATACCGGTTGTATAAAATATTCCGAAAAGGCGATGGAGACAGACGGGCGTTCAAGTGATCCATTTCTCTTAAAGGAGATTTCACTTCTGAGACTGGGGTTTAATGAAAGGGGCATATCTTTTATATCCGGAAATCCTGGAAGGGTTTATTATAATACAGGAGACATTATTGTTGTTAATACCTGTAAATCGGATCCTGACAATTATGAATTCTGGAAAAAGTGGAACAGGCTTAATCTGTGGGAATCTCCCGGAAGTGAAAAATATATTGGTACAACCAATGCCTGTGATGATGTTGAAGTAATTGTTCTTGAAGAGAGGGAATATAACGGGGATATATATTACAGGATAAAGGAGAATAACAGGGATTTGTCCGGTTGGTTATAGCCCGTCAGATAAATCCGGCTGCTTTTCAGGTAATATTGTACTGTCATCAGATATTTTTAATCCTCTATTTATTTTAATCCTTTGTTTATATTGATTCATAATTTATATTGGTGTTTAATTTATGCTGGTGTTAATTTATTTTAATTTTTAATTTATATCGGCCATCTATTTATTTTATTTTTAGCGGAATTATGCAGGATAATTGATATTCTAAGATATTTTGAGAGTTTTGTGGGTTGAACAATTCTGTCAGTCTTTTTTCTTTTTCATTAATGTATATCAGTAAATATATATTGTGTGCTCTGCACATATCTATATTATTTATAGCTTATTTATCGTATGGTGACGCGTCCAAAGGCCTTTTCTTATTTATTAAGAAAGGTGTCTCTTCATGGTTCAATAGTAAGATCATTTGGCATTTAAACAGGTGCTTTCTGGATGGTTGAAAATGCCTTCCTTTAATAGATAAGGAGAAAGGATGCTCACCATCTCTTTTTGGATTGATTTTTACAGTTTTACAATCAGCTGCCGTAGTATCATTATAATTATATAGGATATTTATGATTTGAAATTGTAAATTGCTGCCTTTATATGGACCTTTACGTCTATAAATGGATTATATCCGGCTGTGCTGTAAATGAGTCCGGGATGTTAACATTATTTAATGTAGCCGTAAATTAAAGCCTGAATTGAGTTTTTATTTCATGCTCCTATGAAACAATACACTGCTTCATTCATCATCTGTGAACCAGCTGGTTCATGAGTGACTATTTTGAATATCCGCAGAAATTGACACAGTAGCAGTACAAATATTATTCTGAATGGTGATGCTGCTCATTTTTGCTTTGCATAGTTTTATTATTACTGTCTGTGTATTTTTGTTTGTAGCTGGAAATTTTAAATCATATAGTTCAGGCGGCCTTGAAAAGACCTATCTGCCCGGAGAATTATATTATCTGATATTTCCACTTTATCTTTTGTGAAGTTTATTTATTATGTGGATATATTTCCTTTTTAAGGACAGAAATGAATTATTATGATATAAAATGGCATATCTGATAGATTAATTTAGAAATTGTGTATATCAATTTTAAGATGTCTGTATGTTCTGATAAAGGTTATATGAATATCTGTATATTCTAATAAATATCATATAAATGTCCGTATGTTATGATGAAGGTTATATAAATATCCGTATGTTCATTCTGTCCCTGTCTGGACAGATATGCTATCCTTTACATATGAATGGAATATTTGTTTTATCTGTCAATTGTAATCCGGCTCTTATTGGTTACTTTTTACATACATATATATCAGTTTCAGAATTTCTGTTTTGCAGAATTATTTGGCAAATGTTTATTCTTCAATATCATCTTTTAGGGCTTAAAGAATTGCGGGTGTTATTGTAATGGATCAAAAATTTTTGCTGGCTTCTAAATTTTTCCTGCTGATTATTATAATTGTAGTTCTAAGTGGACCTGCGGTCGGCTCTAATGTGAAAACTTCAGTTACAATTATTGGGGGCAGTTCTCTGGATGCAGATTTTACTGTGATACAGAATTGCGGGAATGATGTAATTGCTGCACAATTTAAGGATACCTCCAGGGGAAATCCTGACCTGTGGGAGTGGAATTTTGGGGATGGATGTAATTCAACTTCAAGTGAACAAAATCCCGTGCATTGCTTCCAAAGTTCTGGGATATATAATGTTTCATTATTTATTTCCAACAATTTCAGTTCTTCAAATGTGACCAAGGAGGTTGTCTTTGTTATGGAGGAAGTTCCTGAACCTGGTGGCAGCAGCCATGATGACTGGCCTGAAGATGAAGTGGTTACATTTGATTTACCAGATTCTCCCGGTGGAAATAGTTTACAGAATGAGAAATTATTTATCCTGTGGGCTGACGATTTAAAAGCGTATATTTATAACCTGAATTCCTTTGATTATACCTCAGAAAACGGGATCAGTTATATTGGTGATCCTGAAAATATATCCATAAAGAGATTAAATTCAGACCCTGCCTGCCTTGATTCTGACTGTCCTTATTATACATACTATATATCTCCTGAATATTGCTCTTTTGAATGTTACAATGTACTTACAATAGTTCCGGGACCTGAGGAATGGGATTATATTCAGTCAGGAACCAGCATTGAAGGTATAAAATGGATGAATCCTTATACCGGATACTGGGAAGAGCTGAATACAGTTGAGAGTCGGGAAAACATGTCATTTTCAGCAAAGATAGAAAATTTTGGTCTTTATGCTCTCTTTTTAACCCCAAAAGAACCGAAAGAGAATATTCAAAAGGTCATGTCAGAGATTTATACTGAGGAAACCATGGCTTCAGAGGCAATTGTTTTTGTTTTTATGGTATTTGTTCTTATTTCCGGACTTGTAATGCTTGTAATATATGATAGTCATAAATGACTATTGTATCATTGTTTTTATTCTATATTTTTGTTGGATTTCATCGCCTGATTGCAGTTGAAGGTGAAAAAGCAAATTTTAAAATTTTATTAAAGCTAATTTCAAAAAAAATAATTTCAGTATGTTATGTTTTATGACTCTTATCCAATTTTCTGAAAGAGTATATTTACCTGATATTTGTTGTGATTCATTAAATTTGTCTGATTATTTCTGACAATTTATTTGGTCTCAGATTTATATTATTTATATCTCTGATATCCCAGACTGCTGATTGATTTAATAATTTCCGTTCAGGATTTAATTTGATTACATCTGATCGGTTAACCTTTCGGAGAGGTACAATATTATAGTGCAGAACTTTACATTTAGAAATGTCCGGAGAGTATTTCTAAACGTGAACTTTAATCGCACTACATAATCTTAACTAATTTTTTGAATTATTCCTAAAAGTTCAGTATTGGATTATAATTCCTGCTCTGTCAAATTTCGGATCTCTGGGTATGCCAAGCATAACTGATGTTTATAATGATGAAGATAGCTTCTTTTATAAACTATGCTAAATTGGAGTTTATGGGTAAGGAACACCGGGAATTTCCTAAAATACTTGAGGTCTTAAAGGATAATCCCAGAGGAATGTCTGTTAAACAAATTTCCGAAGCTATAGGGGTAAACAGAATATCGGTCGGGCATTATCTTGAGATACTGCTCCTTTTAGGGGAAGTTGATATGGAGACGTACGGACAGGCAAAAGTCTTTTTTCTGTCAAAAAGGATACCCATCAATGCAATGATGGACCTGACATCAGATGCTGTTCTTATGTTAAACGAAGAAAAAAAAATAGTCAGTACAAACGAAAAAATGTCTGCACTATTGGGTATTGAAAATAATTTTCAGGGTATTGATGCTGAAAAAATTATTTATGAAAAACTATTGATTGATATCTCGGAATTAATTGATTCCGGCATAGAAGGTGAAAAGGTTTCAAAAGAGATAACAATTTCTGTTTCCGGAGAAGAACAGTATTTTCAGATGAAAATTATTCCTACAGTATTTTCCGATGGTAGTTCGGGAATAACAATAATATTTGTTGATATAACAGATTATAAAAAATCTTTGATAGCACTTGCCGAAAGTGAAAATAAACTTCTTACCCTCATTCAGAAACTTAGTGATTTTTTAAATTACGTAGATGAATATGAAAAGATAAATGCAGATATCAGAAACCCTCTTCAGGCAATTGTGGGCCTTACTGATCTTGAAGGCGGCAAAATTGCAAATCGTGTCTATGATGAAGCGCTTGAAATAGATAAATCGCTTAGAGAACTGGATATAGGCTGGAGAGAGGCTGAAAATATAAGGGATTTTATAAGAAAATACGTGGCAATAAATAATATTTTATTAAATGCTGCCTGATGCCTCCTGATTTTTGTTATGACATTTTAAGTAATTTCAGAGTTTTTCCGGTTCTGCAGGATAATTCCCTGTCATTGACTTTCCTGATTTTCTCAGTTGCATGTCTGAATATTATTCATCAAAACATTAATAATAAGGTGGCTGTAATATACTGGTGGTCAATTATATGTATGCTGGCACCGGAAAAGGCCACAGATCCTATAAGCTGTGACGGTGGTCAATTATATATATGCTGACCTCCGGGAGAGAATAGGTTTTGCATCATTTACCTCACATCTTCCGGATAAAATATATTGGTTGCTTTAATTCAGATATTTATATTGTCATTATATTTGTTGGTCTGTGTGTCATTTGTGCGAAATATCAGGATATTCAAAAGACCATGCCGGATTACCCTGGCTACCCAGATTTATTTCAATATATGCATTGCCGGGATTGAAATCTTCTGGAACAATAAAGAGAAGAACAGATTCAAAATGCTCCCTTCTATCAAGTTTCTTTTTGGAATAAGGCACTCCGATACCTGTTATATATTGTTCTGGTGTGGAAGGACTGATTTTCTGATTTAACCAGTGCAAAGAGATGTCATTTTTTGAAGGAGTGCTTACCGTCTGACTTTTTCCTCCCCTATATCCCATGTGGGTTATATCCAGTGTTACAAAGAGAAATTTAGTGCCATAGTCGGATGTTACTATAGTATTTTCTGAATTACCATTTTTCAGATAGTACCTGTATGCAGTATTATAAGCCTCAATTTTAATTGATATATCGTTTGATCCTGATATATCTTTATATTTGTATATTTCATTTAATTTGAGTAGTTTTGGAAGCATTTCAGTTACTGGTGCCCTGAATATACGTTCTTCTTTAATCTCATTAATTTCCAGATTGTTAAATGCCGAATTTAAATGGTTAATTCCGGATTTAACTGAAAAAGTACCTTCAAGAATCCTGTCTGAATTATAATAGTACGAACCGTACCAGAAATCCATCCCTGCCTTATTATATTGTTTAAAACCTTCTTTAATTTCTTCAAGGGGCCCTTCAAGGTTTTTATCCACAGCAAATTTTTCGATTTCTTTTATATATTCTGATGAAACTGTTATAAGATTTTCAGATTCTTCTGCTGCTTTAAACCAGTCTTTTTTAACTGCATAATCTGTAATTTTCCAGGTAATTTCATTGAGTTCTTTTGACTTTTCAATAGTGTATTCTCTTAAATCATCTGCTGAATATACTCTGGCGGCATCATTGTATGATATATATTTTTTTGAATTCTCAAATTCAAATTTTGTAGCCGGATCTTCATAATATTTTATCTCTGTATCCATATCTATTTTATATTCTGTCCATTCACTGCCCGGAATATAATATCCAGGTTCCGGAAAATTATCCAGTTCATCAACATCGCCTGCACTCATTTTAAATAATACATCATTTTCCCTCCCGTCAACATCATCAAAATTAATTATTATAAAGGCGATATCGTCCCTGTTTTTCCCACCCATAATTCCGGACAGCATCCTGGTTGCATCAGTTTCAAATGCCCATACTGTATTCTGGATTATGTTAAGTCTGCTGCTCTTATAGTGGACAATTATCCGTATTCCTGTCTCCTTTTCAAGATATTCCGGATTAATAATATAAGAGTCAGGAATCAGATCAAAGACCTGAATTTCAAATTCTTCAGCTATTTTTGCAGGCCCTATAAAATCTCCGGCGGCAATATCAAGTTCATCCTTTACTGTTGTCTGAAAAGAGATGTTCTCTTTCATTTGTTCATTAACCAAAGATTTACTGATCTCCTCTTCCGGAGTTTTTTTAATCAGATTTAATATGTCATTTATACCGTTTCTTCTGGTTATGTCGTCGAAAGTACTTTTTTTTTCAATTCCGGCGTTAGTTATTTCTTTTACATCTGTGCTTTTAAAATTGTCATCATAAAATATAGATCCTGATGCAGATATTGCAGGCATTATAATTAATAATGCTGCAAAAAGCAATACTCTGTAGTCTGTTCTACAGATTCTATTAATTATTCCGGATTTTTCCAGTATACTCAGGCGGTTCAGAAATTTATTATAATTTTCCGGATTTATTCCGGCTTTCGCAGAATAATACTTTAAAAATTTTTCAATAATGTCATATGGATTCATCCCTTTTCAATCCCCAGTTGTGAAATTGCCGCAGGTTCTATGATTAAGGTTTGCTAAACAGCTATGCTGTGCATCAGAATGAGGAGATAAGGAGTTAAAACTGATAATTACGTGGATTCTGGGTTATTTAAATTTGCTCTGAAATTATTGGTGGTGTCTTTTTTAATCTGTTTCCGGTCCAAATTATTGATTCTGCATTTCCTGAATTATTGATCGGTTTGTTTATATTCCATAATATTGTTTTTTTGTTACCATTTCCATCCGGATGCTGTGCAAGTAAAGAGGCCGGATTTGTTTCTTTCCTATTGGATATTTTTTCATGTATTTTTCTTGCTGTATCCTGCATATACCCCGGAAAGCAGGAATAAAGATCTCTTCCAATTATATTACTCTCTGAAATTCCTATTAATTCACATGCTTTGTCATTGATAAGAGCAATGTTTCCATAAAGATCAACAGTAATTATTGCTTCACTATCGTCTTTTGAATTATCAGGGTTGTTCTTTTTTATATTTTTTAAATCACCGTATTCTGAATCGTAATGTTTAGTTTTAATTTTTTTTTCATAGAGATTATCCGCAGTTGTAGCAGATCTTAATAATTCTGAATTATTCCGGTTACGGTTTATATTAATAATAAATTTATTTTCAGATAATTCTGCTTTGTCTGGTGATTCTGATTTTAGAGATTCTGTTTTATTATTTTTAGTGTCTGAATTATTCTTAAATTTATTATTTTCATAAGGTTTGCCGGTTATCAGGAGTATATCTTTTTTTTCATTCATATCATATATTTTATTAAAACAGAAGATTACCGGTATGGATTCCCCACCTGAATTAATTATACTGCATTCTGTTCTGGACTGCTTATCAGGTTTATTCTCTATTTCTTCATATAAATTCTTAATTTCTGCTCTAATATCATAATTATCAGCAGCAAGATAATCATAAAAGGACTTGTTGTATATCTCATAATAATTGTAGCCAAAATACTTTTCTGTAAATTTATTAAGATAGAGTATTTTTCCGTTAATATCAGTTTTTAATACAATAAAATCCGCATTTTCAAAAAATTGCCTGTAGTCTTCTCCGGATTTTTGGATTCCATATTCATACTCTTTTTTTTGCGAGATGTCTCTTCCAGTACAATTAAAGGAAACCAGAGAGTTTTCTCTGTTAAATACCGGTTTAATCGTCCATTTCTGCCAGAAAGTTTTCTTTGTACTGTCAACAATTCTGGTTTCATAATTTGAAGAACCAATTTTTGGTACTGGATTATTCTGAATATTATTTATGTTCTCACATATACTCTGTGGGAATATATTTGAGATGTCCTTTCCAATAAGTTCCTTCTTCTCAAATCCAAAATGTGAGCATAAAGAGCTGTTTACAAAAGTAATTTTTCTTTCCGGAAATGAGAACCTGCATATCATATCCGAGTGCTCCTCAATCATTGACCAGTATTTTCTTTCACTCTTGCTTAATGCATCTCTGGTCTTATTCAGTCGGGTTAAATCTGCTATTGTTTCAATTGCGCCGTAAATTTTTCCTTCTTCATCATACAGGTAAGAGGCACTGCATTTAATGTCTACGCCCTGTCCTCTGTTTAATTTCGGGCAGAAACATCTCCTGGATAGCGGTTCAGGATATTTTTGGCTTCCGTTATAATTCTCAATATTATTCAGTAGGTTTTCTATGAGAAGTTCTTCATTTCCTTCATAAAATATCTCAGAATATCTTTTATTTATTCTGTCTGTTTCATCTTTTCTGATTCCTGTAAGTTTTTCCATGCCTTTATTCCATGCAATAACTTCTTTATCAGTATTCAGCGCAAATGTTGCATCCGGCAGGGAATGAATTATATCGCCAAGAACTTTGATTCTGTTCTGAAGATACTCTTTATTTTTCTCTTCTTTTGTGATATTGTTCTTAAAAATTACAATCTTTGTGAGTTCAGAACTGCTGGACAGAATTGGATAATAAGTGTATTCAAATACGTCATTTTCGTATTTGCTCTTAATAGTTCCCTGAATTTTTTTATCTTTAACAGCATTGAATATCTGTCTTATGTCCTCAGACTCTTCCTTTGATATAATTTCAGTAAAGTTTTTACCAATTAGTGATGCACGGTTATCATCCTTATTTATACTGTCACTGTTATCTTCAATGTCATTACTGCCTTCTGAGTTACTGCTTTTATTTTTGCTGATATTATTTTTTATGGCGATACTGAAATATTCAAATATTTTTCTGTTGTGGTCAAGGATATTTCCATTAGTATCCAATAGTATTGAGGCTGTTGCATTCTCATCAAGCAGTATTCTCGCTGTCTCTTCACTGATCTGTAACGAAAGTTCTGCTTTTTTGTTATCAGTAATATCCCTTGCAACAGACTGATATTCAATAATTTCTGATTCTTCGTTAAATATCACCTGTGTGCGCCACTGGAGCCATATATCTTTTCCTGTATCTGAGATTATTCTCTGTTCAAATTCTACTGTATTGTTGTTTTTATCAATTTTCTTCAGGCAGTCTTTTATTATTTTTTTATCTTCCGGAAATATCTCCAGTATGTTTCTGTTACCGATTATTTCTTCTCTTTTTTTATTGCAGAACCGGCAGAAAGCATCATTTACATAACTGAAGGTTCCGTCAGGGTACTGGCGGCAGATGAACTCTGATTGTGTTTCCAGAATTTTGCGGTATCTTTCTTCACTTAATTCAAGACATTTCTGAGCTTTCTTCCATCTTGTAATATCCCTTACAATAAAAAGAACAACCAGATTATTATTCAGAAGAAATATCTGGCTGCTTATTTCCACAGGAATTTTTTTTCCGTCGCTGCGGATTAATGAACCGTCAAATATCGAGTTGTAATTTTCAGCGAGGTTTTGTTCAAGCTGTGTTGAGATATCCCAGTTTTCAGGTTCTATTATTTTACATGCCGGTAAATGAGGCATTTCTCCGGGTTCGTAGTTAAGATTTTCAATGGCTCTGTCATTTACCTCTATCAAATCACCGATAATTTTGTCTTCATTTATTCTATAGAGGAATATTGAATCAAAAGCGAAGTTAAAGACATTTCTGAATTTCTGTTCACTCTCAAGAATTGCTCTCTCTGCAATCATTGATTCTGTAAAATCCTGGATTCTGAGTAATATTCCTTTTCCCCCACCATCAAGGACCATTGAAATGATATTAATATAAAAATCATATTCTCTGCTTTTATATTCCAGAATAATTTCAAGCGCTGCTTTTTCACCGTCTTCTATGCCTTTTGAAATCAGTTCTGTAATTTCTTTATTTTCCAGTATCGGGTTTTCAATCCTGTCATATTTTTCAAGGAAGAGTTCGTCTTTTTTATGGCCAAAAAAATCGAGGAAATTAGTATTTACATTTACAATTTTCTTTTCTTTGTTAATTATGAGGATCAGGTCTGTTGTGCAGTCCATCATTGATGAAATAGGAACTCTTTTTGCAATGGTGTATATCTTTGCATTTCCAATTAACTGAATATCCACTTTGCCTGATGCTAATAATATCTGGAGATATTTTGCAATAGAGTTCCTGTGTATCCCCGTCTGGCGTGACAATTCGGTAATTGTCATTCCTTTGCTCTTAAACCGGATTATTTTGAGAATCTTCTCAAGGGTCTCCTCTTCAGAGGGCATCAATGCATTATAATTAATGTATCTTATTTAAAGTTGTGCTTTGCAGTTATGGTTTCCATCTCTGCCGGACTGAAAACCTGTTATAAATATTATTTTCTTATTTTAGATATTCATTATTCTTTATAACGATCTTTTGAGTTATTCAAATAACCGGAATTTATCTTTATTTTTATTATTTTCTGATTTTCTGCAGAAATTATGTATATCTGATGTGAAATTATACTGGAGATTATCTAAAAACCCTTGATTTTTTCAAAATCATGCCAAATATTCTGCAAATATCTCAATGATTTAGGAGTTTAAGCTAAAAAAGTCTTCATATTTGAGTTATTTTAGATTTTTTTCTATAGCTGTCGCTATTGTGGACTATCGCGATAAGCCATCAAGTCGAAATAAATTATATACAAAACAAGAAAACATATTTTTTGCGTGCACTCTTTCAACTGTAGTTTGTAAAACATGTCCTCCATGGAATATACGCTTTATGAAAGCATAAGGTAATTCCACCATTGATCTTGTTCGGGAAATTGCTCTATTTCTACGCTTATCTTTTTCTTTCAATGGATGATTTCTTGTTGCTCTCTTCATCGTTTTATCCATTGAAGCATTTGGTTTAACTCCAAAGTATCCTTTATCACGATATACTGTCTCCCCTTCTTTTGAGAGATCTATTTTGCTATCGTGAACATTGGCTATAGTTGTTGTAAATCGATAGATAAGCTGATTTTCTTTATCCGTTAATGTGTGCAATTTGTAACCAAAATATGACTTATTGCCTTTTTTAGACCATTCCCCATCTTTTGATCTTCGTGTTTGTGCTTCATCACCCCTTGGTTTATCCTTCTTTGCATGACCAGGGTCTGCTGTGATGAATGATGCATCCTGCATAACCCCACGAGTGATAGTAAGCCCTTTGTTATTCATTTGTCTTAGCAATTCATCCCATATTTTATCTATAATCTGGCCTTTTACCAGTCTTTCTCTAAAGAACCAAATTGTTGAGCGATCTGGAATTTTGTCTGGATAATTCAAAAAGTTTCTGAATGAAAGTCTGTCATAAGTTTGCCTTTCTAATTCAGGATCGCTGAGGCTATACCATTGTTGAAGGACAAGCATTTTGATCATCAGAACTTCATCATAATTGGGCCTTCCACCAAGCCCTATCTTGTTCATATATAATGGGGCAATAATGGGCCTAAATTTTTCCCAGTCAATTTTATTATTTACTTTGGCCAATTTGTCTTCTTTTGAAATTTTCTGTTTATACTCATTCTTCAAAGCAAAATTGGCAAAGGAACTCATAATAATTATAGGTTCTAAGAAGGTAAAGTACTTTTTAAGGGGGTTTTTCGAAATTCTCACTGATGTATTTTCAGGTTTATCTGGAAAAGATTATTCTGTGAATAAATTAAATGATGGTTTCACTGATGAGGTGAGAATAAATGAAATGGCTTCATGTTGACGGGAGAGATGCAGGGGATGTAAAACTGTATGCCTTAAGCACCTGCGGGCACTGCAAAAGGACGAAGGAATTTTTAACAGATTCAGGCATTGCATTTGATTATCTCTTTGTTGATCTTCTTGAAGAAAAGAAACTCTCTGAGATCTATGAAGACGTTAAAAGATTCAATCCGGCCGGTTCTTTCCCGACAATTGTCATTAATGGCGATAAAGTTATAGTCGGCTCAAGACTGGATGAAATATCGGAGGCGCTTGGGCTATGAATGATAACTCTGATGACAATCCCGAAAGCAGTTCTGTTCTTCTCCGGAAATATAATGAAATTAAATCTTATGCAAATGTCAGCGGTATTTTTCTCAATCCGGATAAAAAGTTCACTATGGACCTGATAAACGGCCTGCTGATTAATAAAGAACGATATGGCCATGAGGCGTGCCCCTGCCGCCTTGTAATCGGGCCGATAGAAGATAATTTTGATATAGTCTGCCCCTGTGATTACCGCGATGAGGACATCAGGGAGTTTGGATGCTGCTACTGCGGCCTTTATGTCTCAGAGGATGTAGCTTCCGGGAAAAAGGATGTCAGTATAATTCCTGACAGAAGATTACAGGTGAAAGAGTCGGAGGAGGGGAACTTTCCGGGTGAGGATAACCGAAATATTCCGGAAATTATGAAATTAAAATATCCTGTCTTCAGGTGCAGGGTCTGCGGCTATCTCTCTGCAGGGAATTCCCCGCCGGAAAAATGCCCGATATGTGGAGCATCTGAAGAGAGGTTTGAGAAATTCATAGGCTGAGCTGATTTAAAAAGTTTAGCATAAATCCCCTTGGTCTTTAGCCCAGAGGTAGTTCACGAAAAATACATTCTGCAGTTATCCGTCATTTTACTGCATCTCCTATGAAACAATACACTGTTTCATTCATCATCTGTGGACCGGCTGGTTCATGGGTGACTTTTTTTAAAAGATAACTGCCGGAGTTATGGCTATTTATAAATAATGCCGGATGTCATTCTGTACAGATTTAAGGTGTAGATGCTATGACAGAAAACATTGCAATTGATATAGTCCTCCTTCCTCCGGATGAAATTTCCAGGAAAATTATCTCTTATAATCAGAAACTGACTGACAATTCCGGCGACAGATCAATTCAGTTAAATTCAGATGACTGCCTGCCGCATATCTCTCTGCTTATGGGCGGCATCAGCCATGATGATATTGAGCCGCTAAAAGAGGCAATTTCAGTATTTTCAGACCGGTTTCTTCCTTATAGTGCATCATTTTCAGGCTTTGCCGTTATAGAGACCGACTCCGGGACAACAGTATCCGGTGCTGATATAAGAAGAGATGAAAAAATCCTTAACCTTCAGAATGAAATTGCAGCAATTGCTGAAAGATACCTTAAATGTGTCAGCTCTGATATGGTTTACAGTGACAGAACTGAGGAGATTACTGAATTTACGGTCAGTTACTCGGGTTCATATATTAATGAATCAACCGGAGAAAACTTCTCACCGCATATAACCATAGGTCACGGTGATATCAGCAGGCTTAAAGATCTCCCTGAGATGCCGGAAGAGTTTATCTGCAGAAGGATTGCCATATGTCACCTTGGGAATCACTGCACCTGCAGGAAAATTCTGGCTGAGATTATTCCCTGAGTCTGTTACAGGGGCGGCGGAATTTACCTGCCGGAATTCTCCGGAAAGTTCTGCATTATAATATATTACGGCAGGAATGTGAATTCCGGCATAAAATGAGTCATTATAGTCCAGATTTTCTCCTTAATATCCGGATCTCGTTTAAACAATTTTTTTTACTTTAAATCCTAAATAATTAATCAGAATGTTTTCCGGTTTACAAAATACCATCACCAGATTCTTCAGAATCAAAGAATCAGGGACAACCATCAGAAGAGAGTTCTTCGCAGGCCTTGCCACTTTCATGACAATGGCATATATAATTGTTGTAAATCCTGCAATACTAATGGCCGCCGGAATTCCTTTTGGCCCTTCAATGGTTGCGACTATAATTACGGCAGTCACAGGCACCCTGATAATGGGTCTTTATGCAAACCGCCCTTTTGCAGTTGCACCATATATGGGTGAGAATGCCTTTGTGGCATACACTGTCTGCGGCGTTCTTGGATATCCCTGGCAGACGGCAATCGGTGCGGTATTTGTAAGCGGAATAATGCTTACAGCGCTGACACTGGCGGGCGGCAGAAAACTTATGTGTGAGGCTGTCCCGGAAAGTCTGAAATATAGTTTTGCCGCCGGAATAGGGCTTTTTATCACCTTTGTCGGGCTTGTTAATTCCGGGATTGTGGAGGCCGGCACAGCGGGTGCTCCCGTTCACGTAGGTAATCTTGGCAATCCGGCAGTTATGCTGGCAGTATTTGGTTTTATCTTAATTGCAGTGCTTTATGCACGGAATGTCAGCGGCTCGATTCTTATCGGAATTCTTGTCACTTCACTCATCGGTTTTTCTGCCGGAATCTTTGCTCCACCGGAGGCTCTATTCAGCATGCCCCCGGACATATCCCCCATTTTTCTTCAGCTCGACATTATGGGTGTCTTTACCTGGGGATTTTTTGCCGTTGTCCTGACCATGTTTACCATGGACTTCCTTGATACCATGGGTGGTATCATCGGAGTCTCCGAACAGGCAGGTTTTCTTGATGATGAAGGAAATCTCCCTGAGATCGAAAAACCCTTTCTTGCGGATGGCATTGCAAGTGTCATAGCCGGGATATCCGGGACAACAACAAGCGGTGTATTTATGGAATCTGCCGCCGGGATTGCAGCAGGTGGAAGGACAGGTCTTGTGGCAGTTGTTGTCGCAGGTCTTTTTGGAATCGGCCTCTTCTTATCGCCGCTATTCTCTGCCATACCTGCCGCAGCAACCGGCCCTGCGATGGTTATGGTCGGACTGATGATGCTGTCACCCATAAAAAAGATCAATTTCAGCGATTATACTGAGATGATACCTGCCTTATCCGTCATTGTCCTCTTAAGCTTTACATACAATATCGGAGTTGGCCTTTGCAGCGGATTTGTGTTATATCCGTTATTTAAGGTCGCATCCGGCAGATATGCAGAGATTCCAAAACTGACCTGGATATTTTTTGTATTCTGCCTGTTATTTTTTATATTCTATCCATACTGAAATATGAGGATATTACCTGTGACTCCTCATATTTTTCCGGTTTCGATAACCGTAAAGTCATGCAATTGTCTTTCTTATCCTCTCAATATCACTGTTTTTTATCATCCGGCTGACCTTTGCGCACTTCAGGACAAATTCAGGTGCAGCACGTATTATCCACGTGATCTCTTTGCCGCGTGCTTTTTCAGGGACATAGTACTGGGCATCAATTCTCAGTTCCTTTGCCCTCTCCATTGCTTCGATATCCGTATCTGAAAAATAATCTGAGAAGAAAGCCCTCATGCATTCTATGGTGCAGGTATGAATCTCACTCTCAATTCCGGCTCTGACAAGTATTGCATAGAGGGCATAATACATGGCATAATAGCCGGTTGAGATCTTCCAGTCCGCAGATGTGACCGAGTCCATTGCAGAGAGGGCATCTTCAGCCTTAAGGAAATATGCTTCTGAGAGGTTATTGTTCGGACTGATAATCTTAAGCCCGTTTTTATTCTTTCTGCACCAGATTATTGTATCCATCTTAAAAAATCTCCCGAATAAAGAAATCCTGGCATTTTATCAGGATATGTGATTTATAGACCTCTTTAATTAAAGGATCATCTCTTTTGATCTCAGTGAAGAGATCAGCCGGATATGCCTTAACCTGAATTCTGATGCCAAAGATCCGTGAAATTTTCATAATCTCACTTCTGTCATAATCTCCGGCGACAAAGATGTCTATATCGGAATTTCCGTCAGGTCTTCTCTTTGCATAACTCCCGAAGAGTGCCGCCGGACCGAAGAGATGCGGAGTAATTCTGCATATTATCCCGTCTGCATCCGGAAATTCCTCTGAGAATATGACCCTTTTATAACTCTCGGCCAGGGCGCAGTAGTGCTGTGCCTGATTATTTTTTCTGAGGGTAAAAATTCTTATCTTTCCCTTAATAACCGATTCCAGAACTCCTCTCTTCTCAAGAAGTGTCAGGATATTGTATGCAGTGCCGTGTGTCAGGGGCAGAAGTCCGCATACCTCCCTTATGTACAGCTGCCTGTCATAACCTTCAGTAAAGAGTGCCATTACCTTCAGAAGATTTCCGGTTATGCTTAATGAATCAGACATATGTATAATTAAATAGACGATTAATCCATAAAAATCTGGCGGGCAGGGTGCATATCTCCCGTATGAACCTCTACCCGATAATTCCGGAGTTTTCCCGGTTGAGAAGAGATAATACTTAAGAATAGAATTTAATCTTTTGAAATACAATAATTAATCGGATTTTTACCGGACAGGAAATAAATCCTTTATGCTCCGGACAGTCATAATTTCAGCATCATATGCCGGAGATTATTGTTTCTGTCAGACGTCCGGAACCGGGGCATAAAAAAATCAGGAGATAATCACAAATGGGTAAAGGAAAAGTTGTTCTTGCATTCTCAGGCGGTCTTGACACATCAATATGTGTGCCCCTTTTAAAGGAGCACTATGGATATGATGAAGTAGTCACAGTGGCTGTTGATGTCGGTCAGCCGGCTGAGGATATAATCAGCGCCACAAAAAAAGGCGAACTGATCGCTGATAAGCACTATACAATAGATATCAAGGAAAAATTTGTGGAGACACAGCTATTTCCGACAATTAAGGCAAACGGTTCATACGAAGGCTATCCGATGGGTACAGCCCTTGCAAGACCTCTGATTGCTGAAGAGATTGTAAAAATCGCAAAGTCAGAGGGTGCATTTACAGTTGCCCACGGCTGCACAGGAAAAGGTAATGACCAGTTAAGGTTTGATTTCGTCTTCAGAATGGCCGGACTTGAGGTTATTGCACCTATGCGTGAGATGAACCTGACCCGTGAATGGGAGATGGAATACGCTGAAAAGCACAATATACCTGTTCCGGTAGTGAAGGAAAAACCATACTCGATTGATGAGAACTGCTGGAGCAGAAGCATTGAAGGCGGGAAACTTGAAGATCCATCTTTCCATCCTCCAGATGATATCTATGGCTGGACAGTCTCTGCAAAGGAAGCGCCTGACACTCCTGAAGAGATATCAATTGAGTTTGAGAAGGGAATTCCGGTATCGATAAACGGCAGAAGGATGAATGGCATTGAACTTATTGAGGAGCTCAATGTAATTGCCGGAAGAAACGGTGTTGGCAGAAATGATATGGTTGAGGACCGGATTCTTGGGCTTAAGGCACGTGAGATCTACGAACACCCTGCGGCAACTGTGCTGTTAAAGGCGCACAGTGACCTCGAGCGTCTTGTTCTGAGCCGCCAGGAACTCTCATTTAAGGCATCAGTAGATGAAAAATGGTCCGAACTTGGATATATGGGCCTTATTCATGAACCTCTCTTTGCAGCACTGACAGCATTTATTGATAAGACGCAGGAGAGGGTCAACGGAAAGGTTGACCTCATATTATACAAGAGTTCAGTAACAGTTGCAGGCAGAAGTTCACCTGACGCTTTATATTCTGACGACCTTGTATCATTTGACAGCACAACAATAGACCAGAAGGATTCAGAGGGATTCTCTGCATTCTACGGATTCCAGGCAAGACTGAGCAAAAACCTCAGAAATAACAATTAATCTTTTTTTATGCAGGGTAATTTCTGTATTTAAGCCGTATTTTCCAGGTCCGGAGTATCTCCTGTGAAGAAATCACGGGGATATAACTGCCGGAACTTTTATTTTTCGGAGAATTGCGACTTCTTCTTTGAGCCGTTTAAATAGCAATTCATTGCCCGGTAGTTATTCTGTTTTGGTATCTGCAATAAAATAGTATAAATTTCTCCGGATATTTCCGGCATTCAAATTATCAGAGCAGTTTCTGTCCGGCAATTTTTCCCGGAGTGCACTCAAAGACTTCTGTAATTTTAATAACAATCAGTGATTTTGCAGGCATCTGCGGTTTTGCATCTTTGATTCTCTTTCTTGCAGTCTCATAATCAGGACCTTTTGTTTTGATTTCAGCATCCCCCTTTACCTGAAGGCATCTTTTGGTTTCGGGGTCCCAGAAGTATAATGCCACTTTGGGATTTGCTTTAAGGTTATCCAGAGTCTTTACCATAAAATTGTCTCCAATCCAGAAGGTTTCGTCATCCTCAAGCCAGACAGATGCCATAGGTGCCACATTGGGTACACCGTCTGCTGATGTAGTTGCCATAGGAACGGCAAAGAGCTTCTCCATATTTTTCCTGTAAACTTCTTTCATATCTTCGCTAAGTTTTACCAAATTCAGTTCCTCCTTAATACTTCCAGATATTGTCATTCATATAATTAATAAATGTGGCGCTGAGAGCTTAGCTGATAACCGTCAGCTTCTTTATTTCTCTTATTTTCTTCATAAACCGGATATTTATTTATCTGGAATAAATCCGGCCACATCTGCCGGATAATTGTTATATCCTGCTAATCTGGGGTGTATTTTTTCGGGGGAGTCATAGAAAAAAGTTTAATTCATCTAAAAGGCAATCAAAATATTATTATGTGTGCTTTTTCATTTTTTAAAAAGAAGAAATCCCCCCATATTGTGGAAAGCCCAAAACCCCCAACTGTTGGTCAGGGTGCGGGGATGATGGTTCCTGAATACAAAAGCAAGCCATATTACATCGTTGCCTCTGTTGAAATGGGCAATACCACAACAAAATGCATACTGATAGGGACAAACCTTGAGAGCGGCCGTTCATATATCATCAATAAAACGGTCAGCATGTCCCGTGATGTAAGGCCGCCAAAACCCGGAGAGGAGATATTTGGTGAGACCCTTGTCGGAACACCCATCACAAGGGAGTCAGTTACTGACCTTGTAAAAGATACACTGATCCGCTGCCATAAGGAGGCCGGACTCTCTATTAAAGATGACCTTGATTTTGTTGTAAGGAGCACCGGTGTTGTTGCGGCAATGGACTCACCTGACCAGGTAGGTGATTTTGTCATTGCACTGGCAAACGGGTGTCTTGAAGCAGGAGTGCCTCCAAAGAAGATGACACCTCCTATGGGAATTGACAACCTCCCGGCAAGGATCAGAAAGTTCAGTTTTGCTGACAGGCTGACATTCTGCGGCACTGTTGCGGGTGTATCCCCGCCTATTGGTTCTTCCGGTGTTGAAATGGTTGCAAACGAGATGGAAGGAGAACTTGCAATGGCGGGCATCAAGGAGGGTGCAAAATGGACCGAAGTTGATTTCAGAAATCCATGCATATCAATTGACTTTGGTACAACACTTGACGGCAGAATTACAAGTGACGTTGCCGCCGATGCCGAATATCCGTTTGCCATGACAATCGGAAATTTCTGCGGGCTTGCAGGTGCGATTCCGGATGCGATTGTAAGAGGCACGGGAAAGGTGAATGACCATACAGGAACAGCACTTGATCTCTTTGGTGATAAGAGCATAAAATGTGCGCTCTCCAGGAAAAAGAATACCATTGTGTCAGATTATGAGGAGATGATCAATGACCTGATTGATATAAGAATCGTTCCTCCGGAGAGGGAGAGGTTTGGCAAAGTTCCGGTAAGGGCAGATATTGCGATGAAGTCAGGAATTGCGATGATTGGCTGCGATGCCGGAGAAAACTTCAGCATGGCTGACAGACTAAAGGAGATCGGCAGTGAGATTTATACAAAACATAACTCCTGCATTCTGACTGAGGTAGTCGATCATGTCTGCGCCGGTATGGCGCTCAGGCTCATTGATGTTGCTTCAGAGAAGAAACTTGTCCCTGAAAACTCTTCAATTGGCTTTACAGGAAGGGCGGCTATATCCGGTAAGAAACCACAAATTATTATGGACGGGATCGAAGAGAGGGGATTTTACAGAGATCCTTATGATCACGTCTTATTTGTTGATGACGGCCTTGCAAGGGGCGCGGCACTTATGGGCAGATGCATGTCCTCAATCGGTAAACCTAACAATCCGATGGGCGGCGTCAGAGGCGGACCGTGCATCATGAAGAGACGCATGAAGATAGGAAAGTAGGTATCTGATATGGAAGATAAAAAAACAGAGTATTTTGATGTTTTAATCCCACCGGGAGTGCCAAGAACGATTATTTATGATATCACCGACAGGTTTGAGGTTGAGGTCGTAAACCGCAGGCGCATGATGAAGTTTGCAAATATGGACGGAGACATAAGGGAACTTTTAGCATTCCGCTGCACAAAGGATACGGCTGAAAAAGTTCAGGAGTACATGCTCTCTGAACTTGAAAAGTTTATAGCAGACTAACTTTTTTTGGGTCTTTAATGACCCGGAATAAAATTTATTATATTTTAAACGTTTTTTTTGTTTTCTGGTTGATCAGAGCCAAACCACAAGAAACTTAAACAAGTCGCAGATATTTTTTAGTAATGGTATGGCTAAAAACACTTGAAAATTCATATTTAAATACTGACAGTATTCTCTCCATAACTTTTGACAGCAGATGCAACTCTTTTGTTGCAGTTGTCGGATATAAGGATATAAGGCTTCAGCATAAGATATTCCAGAACCGGATACTGGATGATATACTTGCCGGAGATCAGCCCAGAGATGAGTGTGAGATTATCGAGGAGATGATATATCACATTGAAGCCGCTAAAAATAATAAAGATAAATTTATACTGGATTTCAGTTCAATATTTGGTTATTGATTCCGGACTGCTTCTTTAGAATATGCAGCCCGGTAATTTTTTGAGAAATTAAAGTAATCCGGGATTGAATTTTATTCTGAAAAAAATAATTTATCTTATCTCTTTCATGTGGGCAATTCTTTTATCAAGGACTTCCTGTGTGCCGATGTCCTTTCTGTATCTGATCTTTCCCTCTACCGATGCTGCTGCCTTTTCTGCAATCTCCTCTGCCTCTTTTAAGGTATCTGCCATTCCGACGAATGCAAGTGTCCTTGATGTCTGCGTATAGAGTTTTTTATCTTCTTCAGTGACATTGGCATAATATATGTATGCCTCTCCGGCATCTTTTATTGTAATCAGGTCTCCCTGGTTTGGTGAGTCCGGATAACCTTCCGGGACAAGATATTTGCAGACCGTTGCTTTATTCTCAAATGTAACATCTGACTGTGAGAGCGTGCCTTCTGCAATTCTCCTGACAATATCACAGAAATCAGATGAAAGGAGAGTTAGCAGATTCATAGCCTCAGGGTCGCCAAATCTTGCGTTAAACTCAATAACTTTTGGTCCTTCGGATGTATTCATAAACTGACCGTAGAGCATTCCGCGGTAAATTACATCTTCACTTCTGAGGGATGCAACAACATCTTTCATTATAGCAAGTGCCTTCTCATAATCCTCTTCTGTAACAAAGGGCATCATGTGATCCGGCATTGTATATGATCCCATACCTCCTGTATTGGGGCCGACATCGCCTGCAAATGCTCTTTTATGGTCCTGCACCAGAGGCATAGGTACTATGTGGGCACCGTCCACAAAGGCCATAAGTGTGAACTCCTCACCGATGAGCCGCTCTTCCAGGACGACATCTCCGCCGATCTCCTTTATGTACTCAATCGCGCCTTCAGCATCAAAGTGTTCACCCATTATCTTTACGCCCTTTCCACCCGTAAGTCCGATAGGTTTTACTGCAAGATCGCCGTCATAACTCCGGATAAAAAGAGCCGCCTCTTCAGCGTCATGAAATACCCTGTAAAGCGGGCATCCGGCAACGCCGTGCTTCTCCATCATATTCCGGCAGAATGCCTTGTCTGTCTCAAGCCTTGCCGCCATTCTGGACGGACCGACACAGGCTATACCCTTCTCTTCAAGCAGGTCCACAATTCCTGCTTCAAGGGGGGCTTCCGGGCCGATTACAGCGTACTCAATACCATTATTATATGCAAATTCAGCCACGGCAGCAATCTCCGTCTCACTTATTTCCAGATATTCTCTGCATATCTGTGCAATGCCCGGGTTTTTCTTACCCATAACCGCATATAATTCGCAGTCGGCATTTCGTGACAGTGCCTTTGCAATTGCGTGTTCTCTTCCTCCTCCACCGACAACAAGAATCTTCATAGCCATATTATTTCCATCCTGTAAAACAAAAATCTGTCTTATTTACTTAAAAGTTCAGAGACCGAGGCAAGTGATTTCAGTTTCACACCCTCCTCTGCAAGCCTTTTATCTGCTCCCTGTTCACGATCGACCACAGAGACAACCGTTTCAATATTAGCGCCGGCATCTTTGAGTGAATTTATGCCATAAATTACACTTCCGCCCGATGTTGTAACGTCTTCGACTAAAAGGACATTTTTACCCTTTACATCCCCGATTATGTTTCCGGAAAGTCCGTATTCCTTCTCTTCTTTTCTGATTATGCAAAAGGGTCTGCCTGATGAGAGTGATGCCGCAACTGCGATTGGGACAGCGCCTACGGCAACACCTGCAACTACATCAAATTCAAAATTTTCAGAGATTGCGTCTCCTATCTGAGAGAGCAGTGCCGGTTTTGTGCATGCTGTTTTTATATCAATATAATATGAACTCTTTGCGCCCGATGCCAGCGTGAACTCTCCGAATTCAATCGCGCCGTGTTCAATGAGAATATCTGCAATTTTGTTTACCATGGAACATCCTTTACTCCTATCATATATCCTGCAATATTTGTAATTCTATGCAGAAGAGGTGTGGCTATCAGAATCCAGATGAAGACAACCGGAGTTATATATACTGTCAGCCACTGGAAATCAAATATTAACAGGAGCACCATGGCTCCTGCAACAAGGTCATACTGATCTGCAATAAGCCACTCTTCCCCGCTTTTTTTGTTCAGCCTCCTCTTAAAGAAACTCTTTACAAGGTCACCAAGCAGTGCGCCCGCTGAGAGGAGCACTACAGAAAGAACGGTATGTATCTGAAAATCAAAGACTCCCTGGAGGTATATCTGGATAAGCCCGATGATTATTCCACAGAATATACCGCCGATGAGGCCACGCCACGTTTTACCGTCCCCAAAAAGTCTTCTTCCGTCAGAATAGTTCTTCCCGGAATCTATCGGTCTTCCGCCTCCGAATACTGCCGCAGCAGAATTCGGAATGTACGCCGGAAGCATAATCCACAGTGCTATGAAGAGAGCTGTTAAAATATCCTGGTAAATGAAATCAATTAACGACAATATACTAATATAAAGCTTTATTAAAATAAATAATATAACGATTTAATAAGAATAGTCAATTTTGAAATTTAAATTCAATATGAATTAAGTTAAGGTATCATTGTCATAAAATATAAGGTATAGAAAAATTAATGAAAAAAAAGAATATAAGTGGGAATAATCCCGATTAATATGATAATACTTGTGAGATCAATATGGTGCTGAAAATTACAAAAGGACTCTGTCCGGAATGCGGTGCAATTCTTCCGGCAGAAATTATTGAAGATGACGGTAAAGTATGGATAGTCCGTACATGTCCTGAACATGGTAAATTTAAGAATTTATACTGGTCAGATGTGGAGATGTACAAACGATATGAACAGTTTGAGTATATTGGCAGAGGTGTTGATAATCCACAGAGAATGGCGGCCCCTGAGGAGTGCAATACTGCCTGCGGGCTTTGCAATAACCATAAATCATCCACACTGCTTGCAAACATTGACCTGACAAACAGGTGTAACTTAAACTGTGAATTCTGCTTTGCCAATGCGAGGGCATGTGGATATGTCTATGAACCTACATTTGAGCAGATAGTTGATATGCTTAAGATGCTCAGAGCTGAAAAGCCTCTTCCTGCGCCGGCTGTTCAGTTCGCAGGCGGAGAGCCTACGATGCGTGACGACCTTGTTGATATCGTCAAAAAAGCCCGTGAACTTGGCTTTAAGCAGATACAGCTTGCAACAAACGGTGTCATTCTTGCACGCAACAGAGAGCTGTTAAAAGAGCTGAAGCTTGCCGGTTTATCCACAATATATCTTCACTTTGATGGCGTTACAAAGGATACCAATCCAATGATCAATATCAGCAGAAAAGTTGTTGACAACTGTTCTGAGATCGGGCAGGGGATTGTTCTTGTGCCGACAGTCATAAACGGCATGAATGACCACCAGGTGGGGGATATAATCAAATTTGCATCTGAGCATATTGATGTTATAAGAGGTGTGAATTTCCAGCCTGTGGCATTTACAGGCGCTGCTTCTGAAGATGATGTTGTAAAGGAGCGGGTCACTATCCCTGATCTTCTTGAAAGAATTGAGGTTCAGACTGAAGGAAAGCTTAAAAAGGATTATTTCTATCCGGTTCCGTGCGTGGTTCCAATTTCAGAGCTTATTGAGTCATACTCCGGAAAACCTCAGTTTACCTTTACAGCTCATCAGCACTGCGGCGCAGCCACTTATGCCTTTGTAACCGAAGACGGACTTTCTCCGGTTAACAAAATGATAAATGTCGATGAATTTTTCAGGGTTATGACCGAGATGGCAGAAAAACTTGGCGACAAGAGTACAATTAATAAATACAAGACTCTTGCAGAGGGGATTAAAGGTCTTCATCACTCTGTCAAAACCAGTGAATCCGGAAAGACAGGTGAGTTCTGGAAGATGCTCTATCAGGCATTAATTAAACATGATTTTGATGCATTGAAAGATTTCCACTGGAATGCACTTTTTATCGGAACGATGCACTTCATGGACAATTATAATTACGACCTTGCCCGTGTGCAGAGATGCTGTATTCATTATGCAACTCCTGACGGGCGCCTGATACCGTTCTGCACCTATAATTCAGGTCCTGTCTTCAGGGAGCAGGTATGGAAGAAGTTTTCAAGGCCGATTGAAAAACCGGATGATCTCGAATCTCTCGATTAAATAACATTTTTTTACATGATACGCATTGTTAAAAAACCCACTGATACGCCGGATGACAACTCCACCGGGATGGTTGCAGATGCACTTAAAAAGAGGGGCGCGGATTTTTCATACCTTGACCTTGACAGCATTGACTTATTCTCCGGCGACATCGAAAATGATCTCATCTGGGTATGCGGCATTAAGCAGACCGGAATTCATTTTGATGCGATCTCTGCACTGAATCTGAGCAATCAGGTTGTCAATTCTCCGGAGGCGATAGCGATATGCGCTAATAAAGCCCAGACAACTGCCAGACTTCTGCGTGATAATGTACCGACGCCTGAAACGATATTTACTGATTCGGTGGAGAAAGTGGAGGAATTCTTAAAGAAGCGGAAGAAGGTTGTTTATAAGCCGGTTTATGGCTATGACGGCAACGGGATTTATCCGATGGATGACATCTCGATGCTGGGTGACTCTCCGTACTATATTCAGGAATTTATCGAAAATATCTGTGATTACCGGGTATTTGTGATCAATGGTGAGGCGGTAGGTGCTATAAGAAGGGAGTCTGATACCTTTGCACATAATATACACCAGGGAGGGTCAGGTGTACCTGTCTTTGATATCCCAAAGGATATGGCAGATATTGCTTCACGGGCTGCCCTCTCTGTCGATATTGACTACTGTGGTGTTGATCTTTTAGATTATAATGGTTCATACACTGTTCTTGAGGTAAACGGGACGCCAAACTGGCACTGCATGGGCGTGCCTATCTGGGATTATCTCGCAGAATATCTGATAGAAACGGAAAAAACTATTTAAATCCTGATTTTTTTTATTCTGCTGTTTATTGGTATAAATTCCGGCAGTTTATCTCTGACATTTATGTATGTTAAATGTCTAAAAAAATATTATTTGTTGTATTTTTTCTGAGTTATTGATCGTCCTGTGTTTTGCAATAATTATTTTACCAGAGTGTCTGCAAGAATCTTTGCGATGTCGATCCAGATTACAAGGTCTTTTGTTCCGTTCTCTTCCTTACCGATTTTAATAATGCCTTTAACATAGGCTTCTCTTGACATTGTCTCATCCATCTGGTCAACATCGTCTTCGGATATCTGTAGTACGCTCTGGACATCATCAACTATGAGGCCTACATTTGATCCGTTTGCCGCATCTGCAACAAGAACAATTATTTTTTGATTTTCTGCTTTATCTCCGGCCGGAAGGCCCATAAGCTGATTCAGGTTCAGAATGTTGGTAATCTCTCCTCTGAGATTGATGATGCCTGCAATATGTGCCGGTGCCCTTGGAACCGGTGTTATCGGCATCATCTCGACTATCTCTCTGGCAATATGTATATCGAGGGCGTAGTGAACGCCCGATATTTCAAACTGTACAACATCAATCATCATTGTGTCTTATCTCCTTTCTGTCAGCATTTGAACTTTGAGTTTGCGGCTTCAAGTTTATTTGCAAGTTCACTTACTTCATGAATTGCGCTGCCAATCTCCTCTACAGATGCGCTTGCTTCTTCTGCAAGTGCTGCAAGTTCTTCTGCTTCTTTCTGAACTTCCTTTGTCTGTTCTGTTCCGGTATCAGCCGAACGGACAACATTATTGGAGATGTTGGCCTGATCTTCAATGGCCCTTGTAATCTCACCTATATCGGTTGAGACCTGCCCGGCATTACTGATGATAGTATTCAGGGCTTCTATTGTCTTTGTAACGCTTCCGACACCGTCAACGATCTCATTGTTCGCAGATGTTATTGCCTTCGCTGTCTTCTCACTGCTGGCCTGAACCATGGATACAACATTACCTATTGAATCTGCTGCTGCCCTTGCCTCTCCTGCCAGGTTTTTGACTTCACCTGCCACAACTGCAAATCCTCTTCCGTGTTCTCCGGCACGTGCTGCTTCTATCGCTGCATTGAGCGCAAGGAGATTGATCTGTCCGGTTATATCATTGATCAGTTTTACTACATTGCTGACTTCTTTAACCTTCTCGGTCAGTTCGTTTATATCAAGGACACTCTCGTTTGCGATCTTCTCTACATTGCCCATCTTCCGGTTCGCATCATTGCCGAGGTTCTGCGCTTCCCTGC
The DNA here is from genome assembly GCF_000243255.1 of Methanoplanus limicola DSM 2279. Lineage (NCBI taxonomy): Archaea > Methanobacteriati > Methanobacteriota > Methanomicrobia > Methanomicrobiales > Methanomicrobiaceae > Methanoplanus > Methanoplanus limicola. The sequence goes on along the minus strand of NZ_CM001436.1, from coordinate 140,565 downwards.
CAATCTCAACAACGTGGTTTGCCGCGTTGAATACTTCCTGTGATGTGCTTGCAATCTCCTCGTTTGATGCTGAAAGGTCGGCAATCTGGCGGTTAATATCTTCTATGCTCTCCAGAAGCTTTCTGGTAAGGTCTGCTGCTTTCTGGCTTGTATGTGCAACCTCTTCCGCCGCCTTGCCAACTTCGTCAGTTCCCCTGCTGATCTCTCCTGAATTGATTACAATCTGTTTTGTGACATCGTTTGCTACACCAAGGCTTTCGGAGATATTTTTACCGACATTGTTCAGTTCATGTTTAAACCTCTCAAAATCACCTTTGACTGTTATACCGTCTGAAAACCTTGCTGTGAAGTCTCCTTTGGCGTAGTGTCCTGATAGTGACATCGCTTCATGTATGGGTGTTGCAATGCCCTGCATGAGATTGTTGATATTTTCAACAAGCCCTGAATAGATCCCTTCGTATTTTTTGCCGTCTGCCCTTTCGGAAAGGTTGCCGTCCTGTCCTGCCACTACAAGATTATCAATATCATTGATAAGTTCAAGGAGGGTAGTATAGACCACTTTAATTGATGAGGATATTTCAACAAACTGCTCTCTTATCTCTTTTGTGTAACTGTCTGCTTCGCCTACATCAAGCTTTATGTCTTCGGGTTTACCGGCTGCTATTGCTTCAAGATCTGCTGCAATCTTTGCAACCTCTCTGTCCATGTAAAGGCTCTGTGACACTTCAGCAGTCCTGTCCTGGTAGATGTAGTAGTTCACATCAATATTACCGTCATCGTCAAGAATAGGTGTCTGGAAGAGCCTCAGGTATGATTTGGTGTTATCGGGCCATCTGATCTCAAGGTCGGATACTGCCTTTCTCTTTGTCTCGTATGAGGCATAGAAGTCGTCACCTGTGACATCAATGTCAAAGTCATAAAGCTTCTTTGCCATCAGTTCTTCATAGCTTCCGCGCCATGCCCTCTCATATTCTTTATTGAGATCAAGCCTGTGCTTGTCGGGTGCAAGCATTGTTATTGCCTGAGGATTGTCTTTGAGGAATGTCTCGGCACGCTTCTGTAGTTTTTTGGAGTTATTAATTTCTTCTCTGAGCTGGGTGATATCGTTGTAAACCGTTAAAACAAAGTCCACAGTTCCGGATTCATCAAGCATCGGGATGTTGTATCTCTCAACAGTCTTAATTCCGCCGGGGAACTCGATTGTGGCGTCTCCATAACTTGCCTTTTTTGTCTCAATGGTTTCGGCAACCGATTTTCCGGTCTGTTCTATGTATTTAAAATCGTTGATGGTGAGATTTTTTGCCTCATTTTCAGTAAATCCGGACATTTCTATGAATGCTCTGTTTGACTGCTTCACACTCATGTCCTTTTCCCACAATATTATGGGCATAGGATTTTCCTGAACTATGGCATTGGACTGCTCTTCAAGTTTTTTTATGTTGCTTATCTTCTCAACCTCTTCGGTTAAGTCCTGGTAGATGTAGTAATTTACATCAATTTCACCGTTCTCATCAAGAATAGGAGTCTGGAATAGCCTGAGATATGTCTTTTCTCCGCTCTGCCAGTTTATCTCAAGGTCTGATACTGCCTTTCTCTTTGTCTCATACGATGCATAGAAGTCATCGCCGCCTGTAACTGTAATGTCAAAGTCATAGAGTTTCTTTGCCATCAGTTCATCGTATGTTCCCCGCCATATACGTTCATATTCTTTATTCAGGTCAAGCCTGTGCTTATCGCCTGCAAGAACAGTTATTCCCTGCGGGTTGTCCTTTAAGAAAGCCTCTGCGCGTTTCTGTAGTTTTTTGGAGTTGTTTATCTCTTCTCTTAACGCTGTGATGTCGTTGTAAACCGTTAAAACAGAGTCAACCATGCCTTTTTCATCAAGCAGCGGAATATTATACCTCTCAACGATTTTTATTCCGGATGGGAACTCTATCGTTGCCTCACCGTGGCTCGCGGTTTTTGCCTCTATGGTCTGTGCAATTGATTTTCCGGCCTGTTTTATGTATTTAAAATCTCTGATTGTCAGGTTGTCAGTTTCCTCTTCTGAAAATCCTGTCAGTTCTGTGAATGCCCTGTTTGATTTTCTGACAGACATATCTTTATTCCAGAGAAGAATCGGCATCGGGTTTTCCTGGACAATTGCATTTGACTGCTCCTCAAGTTTCCTGATGGCATTCATCTTTTCGGTCTGCTCGGTAAGATCCTGATAGATATAGTAATTGACGTCAATTTCACCGTCATCATCAAGAATTGGTGTCTGAAAGAGCCTGAGGTAACTGACTTCACCATCAGGCCATTTTATCTCAAGGTCTGAGACTGCATTTCTTTTTGTCTCATATGAGGCATAGAAATCGTCTCCGCCTGTAATTGTTATATCAAAATCATAGAGCTTCTTGGCCATCAGTTCGTCATAGCTTCCACGCCAGATATTCTGATACTCTTTGTTGAGATCAAGCCTGTGCTTGTCAGCAGCAAGCATAGTGATTCCCTGCGGGTTGTATTTCAAAAAGGCATCTGCACGCTTCTGTAGTTTTTCTGCCTCTTTTGATTCTTTTTCCCTCAGTTCTTCAATATTTTTAATCTCATCCATAAGGATGTTTAAAAGCTCTGCATATTCCTTCTCCTGATCTTTAAAATCATCGGGATTGAGTAATGCACTATTTTTGTCTTTTAGAAATTTTTCAACAGTTTCTCTTACTTTATTCATTATGATACACCACTAACTGTATTTCAAAAAAAAATACCGATAATCAACAATCTGTTATCAGTACTTTTTTGTTTTTATTTCCATACCAAAAATCCTCAGGATTTTATAGCTGATGAGTAACTGTAAGTAATTTCAGCATATATAATTTATTTATTTGCCATTTTTGTATGGATATATTATTTTATGGTCTGAACTGATCAGAATTGGTCGTATTGATCAGAATTGGTCGTATTGATTAGATAAATCAGAATTGATCGTAGTTTTACCAGCAAAATAACCTTCACTGGCCGACTCCTGCTGATTCAGGGAGTCTCTGTATGACTGCATCTGAAGGTATGATAATCGCATCTGAAGGTATGATAATCGCATCTGAAGGTATGATAATCAAAAATATTCAGAATAATCACCGGATGGTAAAAACCATTGCAGATGCTAAATAATTCCGGAATGATGTAAATACCGGGAAAAAACTTCAGTAAAAAAACTTCAGTAAAAAAACTTAAATTAGGCTGTCTGAAAATATTTCAGTATTTTCTGTGGCCCCTTTCGGAATCTTCATCTATCTCTTTCTCTGTCTTTAATGCCAGTTCATGCATTCTTGCTGATATTCTTTTTGCCGCTGAAGGTTCAATATCTTTCATAGCATCGGCAATCTCTTCACCAAGAATAAATATTGCATGCTTATGCTCCATTTTGCTTTTATGCGTCTGGGTTGGAAGTACTTTTAATCCCTCGTATTCGGAAAATGAAGCGTTTGCATTAGCTTTCTGCAGGTTTTCCTTAATGGTAAACATGAACTGGTGTAGCGCTATTAGTTCGTCTTTGTGCACTGATTTCACATCCAAAAATATCCCTTATATGTCATTATATTGCCTTTTTAAGGTTATAATGGCTTATTTTAAGAGGCGGTGGTTTGTCCTCTGAAGGATTGATATTACAATTTGTGTTTCAAACCATTTAACTTGAAGGGGTGATTTTCAGTTCTACCATAACCCTTTGCTGACCTCCGCCCGGTTAAGCATTTTTTCAGACACTATACAGCCATAATTACGGCTGATTAATCTTCATAAGTCTGACAGATACGGGCTTTTTGACTATATCCCTGAAATCCGGCGCGGCGATCATGGATATTCCATGCATTGCAATCAGGTCAAGAAGATTCTGGTCAATGGTCTGCCCGGTAACTACTCCTGAGACATTATCGTCAGCCTTTTTTAAGGCAGCTTCAATTTCATCAGATGGATACTCACTTATGGTTTCGTCTGCAACTGAGAGGAATCTGACAATATTCTGCTCCCGAACCTCTTTCATCATACTATGCAGTAATTTCTCATGCTGTGGCATAACAGGTTCATTCTGCTCTTTTTTATCCTCTTCTTCCTTCTCTTTTCTCATCTTTTCAGAATGGAGGGAGAGAATATTTGTGTCCAGCCGTCCTTCTGACGTCAGTGCAAGTTCAGCCGGGATTTTATTTCTCAGAGGTTTTATGATCTCCTTTCTGGTCATCTCCTCTACATTTTTTCCTCTCGGACTTACTGCAATAAAGTCAATATCCGCAACCTGGAGAAGTTCACTTATAATTAAATCCCCACCCCGGTCACCGTCCATAAACGCTGTGGCTGTCTTTTTTTCACAGAGGTCAATAATTGAAGCCGGAACATTTGTGCCCTCAACGGCAATTGCATTTTTAATTCCGTATCTTAACAGGTTAATAACGTCCGCACGTCCCTCCACAACGATAATTGCATCAGAATCCACGACATTCGGTCCGGAAGGGAGTTTTTCAGGGCCGTATTCTATGACCTTCTCAATTCTTGAATGTTCTCTTATCTCATCCAGTATCTCATTTGTGTCAAAATCACATTCTTCAAAGCTTCCGGCTAAAAGTTCCTTGGCCCTCGAAATGATCACCTTTCTCTTGGATATGCGGATATCCTCAATATTTCTGATGGCAAATCTTGAGGCGCAGGGTCCCACCCTCTCAATGGTCTCAAGGGATGCAGCAAGTAATGCAGTTTCGATTTTATCTATCGATGAATAGATTGTAATCTCGCCTTTTGTCTGGCCTTTACGGCTCTCTGTCCGGACATCAATTCGTCCGAGACGACCGGATCTCTGAAGGTCCCGGAGGTCAAGGTCCTCTCCAAGAATGCCCTCAGTCTGGCCGAAAATTGCTCCGATTACATCTGATTTTTCAACAATTCCCTCCGCTTCAAATGTTGCATGAATCTGATATTTTGTTGTTTCTGATAAGTACAATAATAATTCCTCCTGTAATGCTGTAATCTCCTGTGAAATGATATAACTCCTGATAGGTCAGGCATATGACAGTGATTAGTAGTAATTAAAATTATATATATCGTTGTGATGGTTTATTTTTGCCCGGGATTCTGAGTACAGAATTTTTCCGGAAAAAATTATTTACGGGTAAAAATCTGCCGGATGATGGTTAATACAGAATCCGGTATTTGATGCAGGAAGCAGTATCTTATGTGGAAATAATTGCTTATTTTTCAGGCATTTTTCCGGCGCGGAAATATTGTTCAATTATTTATTTATTGATGATTTTAAGAGTTCCACTGCTCTGTCAGGTTCGATACCCTCAATCAGGACACGCTTAAGTGATGAGGTCTGGCCTGAGATGATGGAAACATTTCTTTTTGGTATTGAAAAAAAGTCTGAAACTGCCCGTTCAATTTCCTTATTGGCTTTTCCGTCAACAGGCGGGGCAGAAATTCTGCACAATATTGCCTTTCTCCACTCATTATATCCGGAAGGAAACTGTGTTTTTTTGCTTCCGGGACTTACATCAAGGGTAATGGTAATACCAGTTCCGGATTTAAAAACTGCATCCTCTAAATTCATCTTAATCGTAGCTTAAAAGTAAAATGTCGCCCGGTATTAACAGACATGGATCATAAGTGGCTCTGCGGCCGTAACTTCACCTGTCAAACCCAACCGGGCGTTTTAAATACCTGTCGCGTATCCGGGTTGTCCCGCACATCATGTCAGGATTCTTCCTGTGATCAGGCGGGGACCTAAAAGAAACGCATTTATCGGCTATATATATTTATCTTCTTTGGCTATATAACCATCCCCGCAGATCCATTCTGAAGATCTCTGCAGGAAACTTCCGTCTTCATAAACATGCTCTCCGTTAATGACAACAATTTCCGGAAATATGCCGTTCATTCCCTCATAGGGCGTCCATCCGGCCTTTGAGAACAGTCTGTCAGCAGTGATAATTTCCTTTTCATTGCTGTAAACCGCAAAATCTGCTTTCTGACCTTTTAAAAATCCCGGAGGCTCTATCCCAAGAATATCTGCCGGCTTTGTAACCGTTTTTCTGAGAACTGATTCCAGTGTAATGCCGCCTTTTTCAAGGCACCTTTCAAGCAGAAGGGGCATCATTGTTCCTGTGCCCGGAATTCCGGACGGGACCTCAGAAAATCCGGCAGACTTCTCTTCCCTGGTATGCGGCGCATGGTCCGATGCAATGACATCAATCCTCTCCCACCTTTTCCAGATGGCGTCAACTATTTTTCTGTCTCTCAGTGGCGGGTTTACCTTTCCGTATCCGGGGTTTTCTTTATCTTCAAACATCTCAGGTGTCAGGAAAAGGTGGTGCGGCATAACTTCAAGCGTATAGCCGGCCGGCACTGCATCTATTGAAAAAGGTGATGATAGATGGCAGAAGTGAAGTTTCATCTTAGGATCTGCAAGTTTACAGATATATTCCACGGCATTGGCCTCAAGATCTCCGGGCCTTAAATTGTCGTGATCAATGAGTGAATCATCGTCACCTTCAAGCACAATTTCAGTGTGAACCGTTGCAGTTGCATTCATCTCCGAAATTTTATCCAGTGAATCTTTCAGCTGTGATTCTTCCAGCGCATCCCCATAGCTTGACGGTGCCGCAAAGATCTCGCCAAAGGCAAGTGCTCCTGCTTTGTACAGACCTTTTAGGTCAGATTTTGGGTAAACCCCTCCGTTTATTCCAAAGTTGCAGTACGACTGCTCCTTCGCTTCTCTGAGACGTTTTTCATACACGGCGGCATCTGTAAGAGGCGGGACTGTGTTTGGCTGGTCAACCACAGTTGTGACACCGCCGGAGACGGCACTCTTTGTGCCGGATTCCCAGGTCTCTTTATATGACTGTTCACCGCCGCGGATATGGACATGCATGTCTATGGCTCCGGGAAGGCAGAGGCGGCTTTTGCAGTCAATCACAGATTCCGCGTGGCCAAAAACTGATCCGCAGTGAAGGACTCTGCCTTCTGAAACTGATATGTCTTTTATAAGGCCGTCAGGAAGCCTTGCATTTTTTAGAAGCAGTTCAATATTTAATCCCATCTGTATTCCCCTTTATTAATCCCTTTTTTTTGAATTTATCCGGACCAATGCAAATTTCCGGCTGATTCTGATATCGTGATAACTCTGGTATTGTATGTTACAATTTATAAAAAAGATGACTTTGGTTTTGATATATTCAGCACACTCTTGGAACCGGATCTCCCACCGGCGGTTCGATAAATCTCTCGCCCCCGATTCCGGTTTCCATAATCACTGATTTTCCTTCAACTACTCTGCCGACAATTGCTGCATCTTTTCCATATTTGTCTTTTTTGATTGCAGCGAGGATAGCTTCTGCGTCCTCCGGTGCGACACCCATTACGACCTTGCCTTCATTTGCAACGTCAAGCGGGTTTATACCGAGAAGTTCTGAGGCACTCCTTACACTTCTTCTGATTGGCAGGCTCTCTTCCGAAATTCTGACCTGGACCCCGGACTTTTCTGCCATCTCATTGATTGCATTTGAAAAGCCGCCCCTTGTGGGGTCCTTCATTGCGTGTACTTCTCCTGCCTGCATTGCAGCGTTTACGAGATTCCATACCGGAGCAACATCAGATCTTATCTGTTCGCCAAAGTCAAACCCTTCCCGGCTTGTCATAATGGCAAGTCCGTGATCACCGAGAGTACCGCTGACAATTATTATGTCTCCGGGTTTTAAGGCACTGTCACGTACCGGTTTTTCAGCTATCCCTATTCCGGCGGTGTTTATGGCTATGCCGTCAATTTCACCCTTTGCAAGCACTTTTGTATCTCCGGTAACGATTGAAGCGCCTGCCTCTTCAAGGGCACTGTCCATGGACTGAACTATTCTTTCCAGGATTTCAATGTCAAAACCCTCTTCAATGATCATTGAGCATGTGAGGGCGAGCGGTTTTCCCCCCATCATTGCCAGATCGTTTGCAGTCCCGCATACCGCAATTCTTCCTATGTCTCCTCCGGGGAAGAAGAGCGGCCTTACAACATGCGAATCGGTTGTCAGAACAATATTTTTCCCGTCAATTGGGATTACAGCGCCGTCATCAAGTGATTCAAGTCCTATCCCGCCGGCATTGTTGTTTTTATATTTTGTCAGTGTCTCTCCGAGAAGTTCTCCAAAAACAGCACCTCCCGCACCATGCATCATATTGATCTTCATTCTTCGTCAACCTCTATTTCGATATTTGTGACTCTCACTTCCCTGCCATCCACAATTTCAGGCATGCCGCCGCAGTCAGGACATACATATTTTTCACTGCCCTCATATCCACATTTGCAAACCGATTTTACGGGTGTGTCGGTATATTCGAGGATACAGTCCTTAAAGAGCGGGTCTTCATCCTTCATGGTGTTGAATAAAAATACCACCTGTTCGGGATTGATCATTGTCATCTCTCCGACAGACATGTGGACCTTTCTGACCATGGTGGCGGAGTTGTCAAGGGCTGTCTTTTTTGCGGTTGCAAAAATATCGTATGCTATTGAATATTCGTGCATCACTCCTCCATAGCCGCATAGACCTCCTTAAAGATCTGGCGGGTCTGAAGGGCATCCTCACGGCTCAGCTTCTGTATAGCAAAGCCTACGTGGACTAATACGAATTCGCCTACATTTACATCAACAAGATCTATTCTTACTTCCTGCTGAAGGTTGCCGTAATCTACAACGGCTTTATTTCCGTCCTTTATCTCCAGAACTTCTGCCGGGACTGCAATACACATGTAAAGTTTGCCTCATGAAAGAGTTAGAACTTAATCTCTTTAAAATTAACGAAAAAAGCACAGATATATGATAGAGGTAATTGTATTTGATATTATTAATCTGCCATTATTGAAGTTAATTTTTATTCCCGGCCGGAAGGACACGATCTAATCCTCCCGGTAAAGGAATTATATTTCAAAAAGGAGCGCCGAGAAGGAGATTTGAACTCCTGAGGTGGAATCACCAGTGGCTTTCAAGGCCACCGCCTTACCGGACTAGACTATCTCGGCCCGCTCTACTAATGTTGTGGCTTATAGTTAAAAAAAGATTTGATTTTATCTTCTTCTGAGAGATACTGCAATAATGGACAGAATTACTGCTGTAAGTGTGCCTATTATTGTTTCAGGGCCTGACTGTGTTGCTTCTGCCTTTGACAGGTCATCAAAATACTCTGATGCGTCTGCGCTTACAGTCAGTGATGAAGCGCCCTCAGCATTTATCTTTACATATCCGCTCTCAGATTCACTTGCAGGACAGACTCTTATGTAAACTGTCTTTCCGCTCACCGGAATTGTGAACTCCTCGGCAGTTGTGCTCTGGTGGTTATTGATGGTGACAGATGCGCCTTTGCCGTCATTATAGCATAGTATCCAGTCCTTTCCTTCTGAAGTATATACATGAAGTTCTCCGGTTGCAGTCTCCGCCTTAAAGTAGGCAGGTGATGAAACGGATGCGAAAGCCTCTGCTGACAGAGGTTTTATGGTTGTGGATGGTTTTGCCGTGCTTCCTGGAACTGTTGGCTGGACTGTCGGAGAAGATGGTATCAGATAATAATCAGTGTGCCTGATAACTCCTTTTGGATCGTAGAAATATACCTGATAGGTGCCTTCTTTGTACACCGGAATTTTAACCGAGAAGCTTCCGGCGCTGTCTGTGCTCACCCATTCTCTGGGAAAGACGGTACCTTCATCATTCTTTGCCATTATCTCAATTCCTCTGTCACCCCTCGTTGTGCTTCTTCCGGTAACCTCAAGAATTCCGTTGAACTTCTGCTCCGCAGGTGATGTCAGAAAAATCTCACCTGAACGGTCAACAATACTGAATATTTTTGTTATATCAGAACTTCCGCCGAGATTTTCCTTATACCCTTTAGGCACTTCAAGTTTGTACTGTCCCGGTTTAAGTCCGGTTGTGTCAAAAGAGACTGACCAGCCTCCGCCCTCCTGAACAACAAATGACTGTCTGTCAACTTCAACTATTGAATTGATATTGGAGTACAGGACAAGTTCCATCGTTGTTCCGGCCGGCAGTGTGCCTGTTCCCTCAGCGATTATCATGTCGCCTTCATACACGGTTGCCGGCATATCATAGTTCATGACATATGCTGATCCTGTGCATATGGCAGCTGCTGCTATCAGCAGTATCCAGCAGATCTTTTTCATATCTACACGATCATAACTACTAACACTAAATGATATCTGTTACAACTGAGAAACCTCTGGCGTGCTGGCCTGGCACGGATAACTACAGCGGGGCGGAAGTAAAATGCCTCACAGTGATTTTTAAGACATCGGGATGCAGGTGGAATAAATGCCTGATGTGCGGGTACCGTTTTGAGAGATACCATGATATCTGCGATGAAGACCTTGGAAAGAGGCTTATCGCGCAGGTAAACTGGGTAAAGGAGAACTTTGATCTCTTTGGGTTTGATATGATTAAGATCTTCACATCCGGAAGTTTCTTTGATCCTGAGGAGGTTCCCCCTGAGGTGCTGGAATATGCCGGCGGTGTTTTCAGGGGAAAGATTGTCATTGCCGAGACGAGGGCTGAGTATGTGCAGAGAGAATCTGTAAAGGGTTTTTTGGATGCAGTCAATGACGGCACACATGAAATTCCGCTTTACATTGCAATGGGCCTTGAGACCACCGATGATTTCATCCGGGAGAAATGTATAGATAAGGGTCTTACCTTTGATGAATACAAAGGTGCGGCAGGCGAGGTCAGGGCCGCCGGTGCTGGTGTTAAGACCTATCTTATGATGAAGCCGTTATTTCTCACAGAAAAAGAGGCAATTGACGACATGAAAAAATCCCTCCGTGAATGTTCGGAATATTCTGATATTATCTCAATGAATCTCTGTACAATACAGGGGAGGACTGAGGTTGAGCATTACTGGAAGAGGCGTGAATACCGCCCGCCATATCTGTGGAGTGTCCTTGATGTCTTAATTGATGCTGAGAGGCACATATTATGCGATCCTGTCGGCGGTGGTAAGATGCGCGGCCCTCATAACTGCGGGGAATGTGACCATGACATCGTTGACGGCATAAGGACATATTCACTCAATTATGATCGTGAACTGTTAAGGTCACTCTTTGAGAGGGGCTGCCGCTGCAAAGAGGAATGGGAGTTTGTGCTGGATGAGGAGAAGCCTTACTGCATGCCTCTGACGAGATGAAGAGAGATCTGTAAAAATCAAAAAAAATGTCCGGTTCTGCTGCCGTCCGGCAGAGGGAGTAAAATCAGAGGGATAAATTAATTTTATTTTTGTGTGTGTCTGCACGGGATTTATTGAGGGACGGCCTTTCATCCCGGAAAAATTAATTTCTCCGGGTTTTAATCCGGAATTTCATTTATATTTTTATTCCTGGCTCTTTTTGCTGAGTGATTTTGCAAGGAGCGGCAGGAATGCACCTGCATCACTTACAACACCGATAGCCTGGCTTGTCCCCCTGTCCATCAGTTTTGTCACCGATGCCGGGTTAATATCGACACAGATGGTCTTTACAAAAGATGGCAGGCAGTTTCCTATAGCAACTGAGTGGAGCAGTGTGCCAATCATAATTACCATATCAAGGCCGTGGAGATACTCTCTCATCATATCCTGCGCTTCAACAACGTCAGTTATGACATCCGGCAGGGGGCCGTCATCACGTATTGACCCTGCAAGTATGAACGGGACATCGTTTTTCACGCATTCATACATGATACCCTTCTTTATAATTCCCTGTTCTACTGCATTCCTGATGGACCCTGCCCTTATTACCTCGCTGATTGCATAGATGTGGTTCTTATGCCCGCCAGGTGTCAGTTTCCCGGAGTCAAGCTCCATACCGAGAGATGTCCCGAAGAGATTGTATTCTATATCATGGGTGGCAAGTGCATTCCCGCCAAAGAGGACATCGACATAACCTTCCCTGATAATCTCAGCAAGTGCCGGGGCTGCCCTTGTATGGATTATTGCAGGGCCGCCGACAATTCCGATTTTACCTCCGTTTTTCCTGATCTCAAGCATCTCATCCGCAATTTTGGCGATGATCGTCTCGCTCGGCCTTTCGGATGAGACAGTATTCTGCATGAATTCAAAGGAATTTACCTTCCTGGATCTCTCCGGAGGGACAATTCTGACTCCCTTCTCTCCGATTACGACTAGGTCTCCTTTTTTGAGCCTTGACAGCGGGGTGCACACTGCCCTGTCTTCATCAGGTTTTATAATTATCAGGCAGTCCATCTCAATATCTTCAACATCTATCCATCTGTCATTGTATTTGAGAAATGTCGGGTGGTTTGTTGTTGAATAAAAACCCTTTGGGACTACCCTGTCTGCCTCTGCTGCTTTCAGTGCGACGTCCTCCACTTCCGGCATTTTGGCTCCGAGTCGGTGAAGTTCGCTCAGGATCTCCTCTAAAAGTTCTTCGGATTCTGCTGTCACTATAAGCCGGGCATAACTTATATCCTGCTTTTTTTTGCCCACATCAAATGTAATGAGTTCAAAATTACCCCCCATATCTATTATTTTATCATACACGCGGGTCATTATGCCTGAATCTATGATGTGCCCTTCAAGTTCGATCTCTCTGGAAGAATCCATGAAAATAAGGTTGTTTTATAATGTTAATATTTTTTTGCTGGTGACAGAGCAGTAAAAAAAGGAACCGGGATGATAATTTCAGAATATGCCTTTTCTGTCGGATTTCAGGAATTTTTCAAAGAGTGAGAGTTCATCCGGTGTGTTGATATTATACCCAAGTGAGATGTCATCCGAAATTACTTTCAGTTCGTCCTGTTCCTCTTCAATCATACTTCCTTTTACTATATTCAGTCCGGTGGGGCAGGCTTTTACCCCTTCAATATTTTCACGGTAACCGCAGCTGAAACTGATCTCTCTGACAAGGTCTTCCGGAATCCACACTGAGCATGAATCCTTCCCTGACTGCGAATACTTCATGCATATCTCATTTATCGTCCGGCTGGTGATTCCCGGGATGTCTGAAGCGCATGTGAGGAATGCCGATCTCTCATTGGTTTCTCTTGTAAATTCTATCAGGTCTTCCACATATCCAAGCCCGCCGGCGCAGTAATATTCAACCCCGTTTACTCTGCACCAGTTCTTTGTCATGGGCACGTTGTCCGAGAGTGCGATTATAGGTTCATGCCCTGCGCTCTCAAAAGCCTGTAATATATAATCTATCATCGGTCTGTCCAGAATTCTGACAAGCGGCTTTTCGCCCATTCCAAGTCTTGTGCCTCTGCCCCCTGCCATTATGAGTGCAAGCATTCTTTTAGTGCCTCCAGCAGTCTCTCATTCTCCTCTCTTTTCCGGACAGCAATTCTGATGGAACGGGGGAGGCCGAATGATGTGCAGTCCCGTACATAAAATCCTTTTTTAAGAAGTTTTCCGGTAAGTTCTGATGATAAAATTTCAGTACTGAAAAGGATATAATTTGCAGAAGGGGGATGATAATCCAGGCCAAGATTTTTTAGACCTTCGCAGAGGTAGTCTCTCTCAGCCCGGATTTTTATTCTGGAATTTTTTAGTCTGTCATAATTTCTGACTGCGGATATTGCAAAATCTTCTGCAAAGGAATTTACTGTCCAGGGGAGGCGTATGGCCTCAATTTTTTTAATTAATGATGGATTGCCTATGCCGTAACCGATACGGAGTCCCGGTATTGCGAAGGATTTTGTGAGCGATCTGCTGATTATTACGTTATCATATCCGCAGTCTGTCACGCTCTCGTCACTGTCGGCAAGGTCCATAAATGCCTCATCAACATACAGCATTACTTCTTTTTCTGAGCATTCATCAGCAATGGCCAGCATTTCTGCCCGGGTAACAATCTCCCCCGATGGATTGTTGGGGTTGCATATCACTCTTAATCTGTGCGGTGTTTCTGGATCATGTATGCATGATGCGCCTGCAAGTTCTGCGGAAAACCGGTACTCACCAAAGGTATGCCTCTCTGTCAGGACGTTCTCTCCCGGATTTAATACGGCCTTAAAGAGTGATCTTATTATCTCAACTGATCCGTTTCCAACAGCTATATTTTCTGTTTTAACTCTGTGGTATGCTGAAATCTCCTCTTTTAATCTGGTGTATGTATCATCCGGGTAGTCTTTTATTCTTTTAAAATCAGGTTTCCATCCTGTTTCGGGCGGCCAGGGATTTATGCTCGCGCTGTAATCTGTTATATATTTATTATAATTATCCGGTCCCAGCTGAAGAAGGCCTCCGTGAATTACCTTGTTCGGGAAATTGTCTCTCAAAAAAATATCTCCTTTCAGGCTAATATTGTATTATAATAGCTAAATATTCTTTTGAAATGCCGGTATGTCCAACTCATAAAGTTTAAATACAATACAGTAGCATGATTTCATTGTCTGAAAAATAAATTTGAATCTGACATGAGGGTGCTCTATGTCAGACTCATGGCTGACATATGTCTGCCAAATGTCGGACGCAGTTGGTTTCAATGATGGAGCGAGTTACAATCAGACTGCCCTCACAACAGGTTGCAATGCTTCATAAACTTGTGGAGGCAGGCGAATTCCCGACGGTTTCTGAGGCAATCAGGTATTCTGTTCGTGAACTGATAGAGAAACATGCAAACCGGGTAATCATGGACAGCGAACAGATATCATTTAAAATGTAAGGAAATAAAGTAGCAATATACAGGGGTTTATGATTTTTCGGCGGATAACCGGACTTCTCTCCATGTATTTAAATAAAATTGAGGTATTTAGGAGGTTTATTGTATGCAGAGCATAATTAACGAGGCATTAAAACATGCCGAGAGTGATCAGAACAGCAGAAGAAGCGGAGTAATTGGAGAGGATGATTTCATTGGTCAGCCAAGAATTGTAATTGTCGGTTGTGGAGGTGCAGGCAACAATACAATTAACAGGCTTTATCACATGAAAGTGCGTGGTGCCGAAACAATTGCAGTCAATACTGATAAACAGCACCTTGAGATGATCCAGGCCGATAAGAGGGTTCTGGTAGGTAAGTCACTCACAAAAGGTCTTGGTGCCGGCGGTTTTCCGGATGTCGGAAAGCGTGCGGCAGAGATGGCAAGGACTACTCTTGAAGGACTGCTTCAGGATGCAGATCTTGTATTTGTTACAGCCGGAATGGGCGGCGGTACTGGTACGGGTGTTGCACCGGTGGTTGCTCAGATCGCAAAGGATCAGGGTGCAATTGTTGTCGGCATGGTCAGTTACCCTTTCCAGGTTGAAAAAGCCAGGCTTATCAGGGCCGAGGAGGGTCTTGAAGCGTTATCAAATGCGGCTGACTCAGTCATTGTTCTGGACAACAACCGTCTTATGTCCTTTGTTCCAAATCTTCCGCTTGGACAGGCATTTTCAGTCATGGATCAGCTAATTGCCGAGACCGTTAAAGGAATATCGGAAACTATCACTGAACCATCACTGATCAATATAGATTATGCTGATGTGAGGGCAATTATGA
Organism: Methanoplanus limicola DSM 2279; assembly: GCF_000243255.1. Classification (NCBI taxonomy): domain Archaea; kingdom Methanobacteriati; phylum Methanobacteriota; class Methanomicrobia; order Methanomicrobiales; family Methanomicrobiaceae; genus Methanoplanus; species Methanoplanus limicola. Next base: position 125,077 of record NZ_CM001436.1, on the reverse strand, counting down.
GCAAGGGCGGCGTTGCTGTTATGCTTGTCGGAGAGAGCAAGCAGCAGAACAAATCTGAGAGCGTTGTTCATGAATGTCTAAACCACCCTCTTCTTGACATAGATTATCGCGGTGCAACCGGAGGTCTTATTCATATCACTGGTGGAAGTGACCTTACACTTTCAGACGCAGAGGATATTGCCAGCACACTTACATATGAGCTTGATCCGCATGCTGATGTTATATGGGGTGCACGTATCAACAATGACTATGAGGGTAAGGTGAGAGTCATGGCCATCATGACCGGAGTCAAGAGTGCGCAGATTCTGGGCAGAAGCGGAGTTTTATCATCGGGTTCTTCAGGTTCTTCAAGGCAGGGCCTCTCACAGATTGCAGAAGGGCCGTTTGAGAGAAACAGCAGGCGTGCCGGAAGGCCTCTCTCAGGTTCAGGTGCAAGGGCGGCACATGAACAGACGAGTGGCGGACTCATCGACTTCATCCGCTGAAAGATAGCAAAAATATTCCCGTCAGTGAATTTCCGGTCCGCATTCAATAACCAACCCAGCCAATAAGGGCGTCCGGAAATTCAGCCAATATTTTTTTAATCCGGAGATTCATTCAGTTACCGGTATATCTTTAAATTATCTTATCTGCGTGGTTCACAAATTTTGAATTACTGCTGTATTTCTCCGGCAGGGATGTTTATCTGTGCCTGTTTCGGCGTATGTGAAATAAGCCGGACTTTAGTATTGCGGTTTCCGGTTCTTTTCTTTTAAGTTAATTTTCTGTTCTTTTTCTTCTGTCGTCTGTGGCCCTGCTCTGTCTGTCCGGGAAAAATCGTCTGCTGTTCTGCTGTATATTTTTTGACCTGAATTTTATGGCCTGAACTACTCAGAATAATATTCTGATTCCTGTCGTTATGGTTTTATCAGCTCTTTTATGTCTGGCAGATATGTTGGGATCATTTGCGATACACTTATATCCTCTAACCGCTCAATAATTAGAAATCACTGTGATATCCGTAATGGGTAAACAGTTTGACAGGGGTAAGATGAGTCCCCTGGTGGAATAGGGAGTAGAACACGACGAACAGCGTGATGAACACGGATCCGAAAACGGCCCGGAAAAAGTCTTTTGTTTCGTTAATTTTCATTACCCAATCGATCCATCCTGTCAGCTGTGTGTATACTCCAAAGGAGTCCACAGAGTGATGAACTGAGGTAAGAGTTGAGCATGTTGAATGAGCTTATTGATAAAAGAAAAGTAGTTCTCCAGCAGTCTGAAGAGCATAAAGAGAAGAGAAATGAACTGAATGCACTTGCAAGCACGTATGCACGTGAGCGCAACCAGTTAAATGCCCAGACCAGAGAGTGTGTAGATGAAGCGCAGAAGAACAAAGAACTTCGTGATGAAGCAAATAATTCTGTACACACTCTGAAAGCGGAGAGAAATGTTCTTAATGACAAGGCAAATGTTCTCTTTGAGGATATTGATGCATTTAAGAAGGAACACGGCGGAATCAGCAACAACCGCGGCATAAAAGAACTTCACAAACAGATTGAACGCCTTGAGATGGAGCAGCAGACAAAAGTCTTCAGCCCGGAAAAAGAGCGTGAATTAATTGAGAAGATTAAACAGCTAAGGGCTGGTATAAAAGATCAGGAGGATGAGATCGAGCAGAACAAGGAGATTCACGCAAAACTCCAGGAAGCACGCGATCTCAGAAAAGAAGCATCCGATCTTCATGCCAAAGTGACAGAGAGTGCTGAACTTGCACAGAAACACCATGATCTTATGGTGGAGTGCTACAGGAAAGCAGATAAGTCCAGAGAAGCAGCAGATGAGTCACACAAAAAATTTGTTGAGGCCCAGGAAGCTGCTGATGAAGAGCATAATAAGTTCATAGCATGCCAGAAGGAGATTCGTGACTACGATAAGGTAATCGGCGGACTCCGCAAGAAGACAAGAAAGACAAAGGTTACAAAGGAACAGAAAGCTGTAAGAAAGGAAGCAGAACAGGTATTCCAGCAGTTCAGAGCCGGTGAGAAGCTCACAACTGATGATATTCTGCTCCTCCAGCGCTCAAAATTATTATAATTTCTATAATTTTTTTGTGATCATATGGTGTATGATCTTTCCTGAATGATTATCGAAATTTTACTTATTTTATTCTGTCTGTTCTTTATTTTCTCCGGATGATGTATCGGGCAGTTATTACTGAATTCACTGCTGTTCTGTTCTTTATTTTCTCCGGATGATGTATCTGGCAGTTATTACTGAATTCACTGCTGTTCTGTGCTGATTTTCTCCGGATGATGTATCGGGCAGTTATTACTGAATTCACTGCTGTTCTGTTCTTTATTTTCTCCGGATGATGTATCAGGCAGTTATTACTGAGTTTTTTTTCAATAACCGGATTGATATTGTCTGACTGTATTCTGTTGCTGTTTACATAGTTGCATCTTTTTATTCTGATACTGAATTTTATATTTGTCTCATGATTTCTGCTGCCGGGTGGTTCAGAATATAATTTTATTTTTTTATTTGTTTTGTTGAATGTTTATTTTCCTTTCATTAATCAGGCAATTATTTATAGATTCAAATTGATTTTTAAATGATGCCTGACGAGCGGACACTTATATTGTGTGTCGATCGTGATGATGATATCGGCTATAAGGCTGATGTTAATGAGCCTGCGGTTGGAAGAGAGAAATGTCTTGATGCAGCTAACCGCCTGGCACTTGCCGATCCTGAAGATTCGGATGTTAATGCGATTTTTCAGGCGATAAAAACCTATGACGAACTATCTGCCAGAGGCGAAAATGTATTTGTGGCAGTAGTTGGCGGAAATCATACCAATATGATAGACGGAGACAGGAGGATCTCCCATGATCTCGGAAAGATAGTCTGGGATAATGAAATAACTGAATGTATAATTGTTACGGACGGCGCAGAGGATGAATTTGTTCTCCCAATAATTCAGGCTTCTGTAGATGTCAAAAGTGTTCAGAGGGTGATTGTAAAACAGATGCCCAATCTTGAAGGAACATATTACATAATCAGAAAGCTTCTGGACGACCCTAAGATTGCAAGGACATTTCTTGTACCTGTAGGTCTGGCGATGCTTCTGTATGCCGTGGCAAACCTTCTGGGAAGTCCTGAGATTGCAATAGTGATAGTTGTTGGTGTGATTGGTGTCTATCTGCTCTTCAAGGGTCTTGGAATTGATGAATATTTTGGTTATGCTGTAAATTCCCTTCATAAATCCTTTGTAGGCGGAAGAGTTACTTTTGTTGCATACATATCCGCACTTCTTATAGGTTCAATAGGAGTTATTATAGGTCTTACAAGTCTTCTTGAATGGTACACTCCTGACCAGGGGTTATTATTCTATCTTCTCTCGTTTGTTTATGGTTCTGTTGGCTATTTCACAATAGCTGCTCTGACAGCCTCCATAGGCAAGATAATTGATGTTTATCTCAATGAGATAAATGCTCTGGGGCGGGTTATTGCAGTTCCTTTCTTCATTGGAGCCGTGGGTATTATTGCATATGGTGCAAGTGTCTATGCCCTCTCTGTCGGCAGCAGTATGGACTTTCCTGTTCTTGAAGTTGACGGTGTCAGACTGATAGTTTATACGACTGTCATAGGTCTTATATCTGCGGCATTCGGGGTATATCTTCAGAAGTACGTATCCGGATGGCTTAAGAGTGCAGTTGAGAAGGATGAACTCTGACAGCTTTACTGAATCTGTTCATATAATTTATCTCATATTCAAAGATGTCCCGGGGCTTTTAACTGAGGGATTTTTTTCAACCCTTCGCTGTGACTGTCTTTTTTCAGACTGTCGGTTTGCCTCTGACCGTCTACTGATGGAGTATAAGGGGCTTTTCAGGATATTTTTCCCTGACCGTAATATCTGTCAGAAAAATGGTGATGGTTAAATTTCCGGGCTTTAAAATTTTTGATGTGGAAAAAGAGATCTCTTTACCTGAATGTTCTTTTACTTTATGGCGATTTCTATTGGTTTTGCGAAGTATCCTATCCCCGGTATCTCAGAAGTATTGGTGAATCTTCTGGTCGATCTTGGTGTTTTGATATTTATCTCCGGAATTTCAGCACCGACCTCTTTTTTTGGAAACCACAGTGATCCGTCTCCGTTGTTAAGTGAGGGAGAGTTCATAACCAGTACTGCACGGTTCATATCCACAGATTCGAATTTACTGTTCTCAAACGGGAAAACCTCATAAAGTTTCTTTTTAAGGTCTGCCTTTCCAAGGAGTAATACAATGAACTGTATTGCATCTTCGACAGAATAGTTGATCTCAAGTACTGCTCTGTCCTCTTCAAGTTGCATATTTACAGATTCAAATGTTATATAGCTGTATCTGTTGTCTCCGGCATATGCCGGACTTATCAGTATTGATGTAAGAATAAGACAGAGTATTATCAATCCTGATTTTTTCATTACAATAGATATTCTAAAACTACTGATATAGGCTTTCTGGTCGGATAGTTAAAATAAGGTTTTATGGAATTTTGGAAAGGGTGATTTCAATGCTTGAGACATTGGTCTGGCCACTTTCAGTATCCACAAGTTCTGTACCTGTTATGATCCCGGACTTTTGAACGCCTTCCAAAAACCGGTTTGTTGCAATTTCAGCTGTATCTACTGCACGTGATATTGCCTTACCCCGGGCCTTTACAGCCACATGATCTGCTCCCTGATTGAACTGGGTAACAACCGCAAGAACATAATTCATTACGGGTTTGTTACCTACGAACACTGTGTTGTCAGTCATAAGATACACTCTCCCATCAATTTAGAGATATTTTCTGCTTGCTATCAATTCGGCATTCAATACTGAGGCCCCCGCAGCACCGCGTATTGTGTTATGCCCCGTTGCAATGAACCGGAGACCTTCTCTGACCCTTCCGACAGATACTGACATCCCGTTGCCTGAATTCCTGTCAAGCCTTGGCTGTGGTCTGTCCACGGCATCCAGATAGATGACCGATTTGTCCGGTTGTGTCGGCAGGTTGCTGAAAGGTGCCCTGTAGTTTCTGAAATCATTTATGATCTCTTCTGCAGGGTCGTCTGTATCAGCCCATATTGCCATTGTGTGCCCGTCAATGACAGGCACCCTGTGACATGAGGCGCTTACCTGAACCGGAGAATACTCTATCTCTGAGCCGTTGAAGTGGCCCATAATTTTTTTGGTCTCGGTCTCCATCTTTGTCTCCTCAGATCCAATGTATGGGACTACGTTGTCATAAATTGCCATTGCTGCAATTCCTTCAAATCCTGCTCCTGATACGGCCTGCATAGTTGCAACCCTTATATCTGAAAAATTTCTTTTCCTGATTGGATTGAGGGCCATTGTCATAACAATTGTTGAACAGTTTGGATTTGTCACAATAAAGCCGTCTCTGCCTCTGTCGCGCTGGACATCTATAAGGCCCAGATGGTCCGGGTTCACTTCCGGAATTACAAGCGGGACGTCTGCATCCATCCTGTGGGATGCGGCATTGCTGCATACTGCAACCCCGGAGTCTGCAATTTCAGTCTCAAGAATGCCTGCAAGTTCGGCAGGAAGTGCCGAGAAGACTATATCGAGATCTTTTACACTATCAACCGATGTTTTTGAGACAACAATGTCGCCCATATTTTCAGGCATTGCAACATCAAGTCTCCAGTTAACGGCTTCCCTGTAACTCTTTCCTGCGCTCCTCTCGGATGCAGTCAGTGTTTTAAGGTTAAACCACGGGTGTGCGGCAAGCAGCTGTACAAATCTCTGTCCGACTGCACCTGTTGCACCAAGTACTCCTACATTGATCATGGGTTAAAAGAGAATTGTCTGGTTTGTATATAGGGTTTTTCTAAAGCCCTTAAACCATCTTTATTGCTTCTGCCGGACATTCATCTACACATGCTTCGCAGTCCACACAGAGATCTTCATCAACAACGGCTATGTTGTCTTCCATTCTGATTGCTTCTGATGGACAGACATCGACACAGGTTTCACATCCTGTGCACTTTTCAGCGTCAATTTTTGCTACCATAATATTTATCCTCGGTGTTATGTTTGTACAGGATAAATAAAAGAGATTCGATTGAATTTCATAACATTATTATCTGACTTGTCATTCATGGCAGTGCTGTGTGCCTTTTATTTAAATATAGGCAGCCGGTTATGCTGCCGGTATGTCTTCATTTCTGTGAATGCGCATATTCTCTGCTTCTGCAAAGTCCGGGTTATGATTATTTATGATCATCTTCCGGTTTACTCAAAAGCCGGATGTCAATGAATTCTTTAATTCCGGAGTGATGATATGACTCAGGATATTCTGCTTTTCGCCGGGTAATATTCCTGCTCTGAAAATAGTTGGATTTTCTGAAAAACTGTATTTATGATACAGATTTATTTTTCAAATCCTTTGATTGCTTATCTGATGAGGCCGAGTACATCATCCATAGTATAGATGCCCGGTTCTTTACCTGCAATCCACTTTGCGGACCTTATAACTCCGTGTGCAAAGACTGCGCGGTCATATGCCCGGTGTGAAAGTTCGATTACCTCGTTGTTGCCTGCAAACATCACCGAGTGATCACCGACTATATCGCCGCCCCGGATGACATGCACTCCGATCTCTTTTCCTCTCGCACCAACCATACCCTCGCGCCCGTACATCTCCTCACGGTCTCCTGTTTCCTCTTTGATTATCTCAAGGATTGTCTTTGCAGTGCCGCTTGGTGCATCTTTTTTGAAGTGGTGGTGGGCTTCAGTGACCTCAATGTCGTAATCTGAGAGCTGTTTTGCAGCCTCACGGACAAGTTTCCAGAAGATATTTACGCCGACACTGAAGTTGGTTGAGATTACTGCCGGAATTGTGCCCTCAATATTCTTCCTGTTCTCTTCCTTCTGCTCTTCAGAAAAGCCTGTTGTGCCGACTACAACTGCAACGCCTGCTTTGGATGCGGCCCGGATGTTTTTAACTGCGGCATTGGCAATGGTAAAGTCAATCAGGACGTCAGGCTTTTCCTCAGCCAGAAAATCATCAATGTTCTCTGAGCTTACAACCTTTTTGCCGAACAGGGTTCCTTCTCCGACATCCACACCGCCGATAAATTCGAGTGCGGGGTCTTCATCTATCATGGCTGCAATGGTCTTACCCATGCGCCCCAGTGCACCGCATATTGCTATTTTAGTCATAATGTGAAAGCACCTCCTTAAGTGCGCTGACCTTTTCATCTTCCATGTAGTCAAGCGGAAGTCTGAGAGGTCCTGCGGCCATGCCAAGAATTCCGGATGCAGCCTTCACCGGAATCGGATTTGTCTCTATGAACATTGACCTGATAAGCGGCGATAACCTGTAATGGATCTCCCTTGCACCTGCAAGATCTCCGGACTTAAACTTTTCATACATGGCAACCATCGGTTCAGGCATGATGTTTGCTGCAACGCTGATTACTCCGCTTCCTCCGAGCGCAAGGAGCGGAAGGCTCATTGCATCGTCACCCGATATGACACTGAAATCTTCATCAGCCGTGTACTCAATAACTCTTGACATCTGGACAATATCGCCTGAAGCCTCTTTTATTCCGGCAATAGACGGATGCTTTGCAAGTTCAGCTATCAGGTCCGGGGCAAGGTTCTGGCCTGTCCTTCCGGGCACATTGTACACAATTACCGGAATGTCAAGATCGGCAAGTTTTGTATAATGCTTTACAAGGCCTGAACGGTTTGGCTTGTTGTAATAAGGGCTTAGTACCAGAACACCGTCTGCTCCGAGATCCTTCGCTGCTTTGGTAAATCTCAGGGCTTCGGAGGTGTTATTGGAGCCAGTCCCTGCAAGAACCGGCACGCGCCCGTTTACGACCTCAATCGTCCGGCCGATAACTTCCTCATGCTCTTCAAAAGTAAGAGTTGCTGATTCTCCGGTTGATCCACAGGGCACTACCCCGTGAACTCCTCTGGAGATAAGAAATTCAATGTTGGAAGACAATCCGTCGAGATCCAGATCTCTTTCGGAATTGTCCTTAAAAGGAGTGATTAATGCTGGATATACACCCTCAAACATGGTGTACTTATATGACTCTCTTCCTATTTACTTTTCTTGTGATATTTCCGGCTACTCTGTTGCGTACCTTCTTTGAGCTGATAATCGCAACTTCAGATACTGCCTGCTTGTTTGCGTCAAAATCGTTTGTAAACTTCTCACCGTGCTTTGCCAGAAGTTCCTGGCCAAGTGCCTTTATATATGTCGGTTTAATTCCCATGTTAGTTACCTATTGGTTTTTATTATTTATGCGCCTTTGAAGATTAATAATATTTCTGACTATCTCTACAGGATCTTCACCAAGAACCAGTATCCTGCCCTCTCTTAATGCGCTTTCACGGTTAAAAATAACATCGGGAATGTCATCCTCAAAGCAGCATGATGCAACGCCCCAGTCCATAGATAAAGCCGGCAGCGGCCGGGTGTCAGGATCAAAAGACCCTGCCTCCGGGAAGTAATCCAGAACTGCTTCAGTTATTTCTTCTGAATATCTGATATTTGCCGCAGATCTTACTGACCTGTCATATTTCATTACTGTAAGTATCGCTGCTGAGATCTCTTCATCCGCGCCCGTTACAATTCCGGAAGGAAATCGCATCCCTTCTTCAGATACTGTTATTCTTTCGGGGAGTCCAAAAACCTCTTTTGCATCTGTTGCATTCTCCTGTGCAAAGGCGATGGTCATCCCTGATTCAGGTATAATTTCCGGTTTTAAATCCTCTTTCAGGATTTTTAACGCTTTTTTTAACCGGAAAAATATCTCTTCTCTCTCTTCATTCATTCTTTCATGCAATTTTTGTTTAAGCAGATATTATATGATCCCTGCGCCTCTCAGGAAGGGGTGGAGTCAGGTTACATATGGGTGACTTATTTTACCTTTGAATGAAAGATTATTTTTATGAATCAGCAGGTCGTTATGGATTGTTCAATCGCGGTTGTAAGTTTAATTGTACTTATTGTCAGTCTTGCGTTATTTCCGGTCTTCATCCCCGGCGGATATGCAGTTATTGCTTCTATAATATTGTTTATTGTTATTATGACAGCCGGAGGGTTTTACATGTCAGGTGCACTTCCGGTAAAAAAATAAACGGGATTAAGAAGATAATGGATTTTAAGAGTGGATATTTTCGGTTTATTATCCACAAAAAAACTATATTGTGGTCTGTTTTAATATAGAACTTCCGAATATAGATCTGCTGAATATGATTATTCATCATTCCGGCAATATTTATTTTACTGAATTTAGCGTTATGTCAGATTCCGGTCCTGATTTCTGAATGTAGTACTCTGTCAGCAGCTATTTTATCAGTAATTATTGTTTTTATTATTGCTTTTGTTTTCGGTTTTTGGTTTAATCTGCCCTGTTTTAGATTTTTTATTTGTGTTTCCTGATTTTGTCTTTCCGGCGGACTCTTTTCTCTGTAAACTGCCTCTCTTCTCATTCCATGCTTTCTTCTGGGCAGACATCTTTTTCTTCTGTTTATAGTACCACAGCGGATGGGTGACGGACTTGTTTTTGCATATGGCATCGGGGTTTACGCACAGCCCGTATGTTTTCATTGTTGCACATCCGGGAGGATTGTATTCTGTGCCGCCCTTTCCGGAGATATGCTCTACCTGGTACATTGTCTTCTGTACGTCAAAATCCGGTGCCCTCGTATAGACTTCTACTATCTGGTGGAGGTCCATTCCGATTGTGTGCATAAATGCCGTCACGGCAAACCTTGCGGTATGCGGAATATTTGTCCCTTCAGATACTGCTGCAATTATTGCTTTCATGCATGGCGGAAAGGAACCTTCATCCAGGCTGCCGAACTGCTCAAATATGGTCTGCTTATAATTTACTGAAATTTCTTCAGTTGCCGTTTTTAAAAGTTCACATATGGAATCTGTCACCGGAAAAGGGAGTTGCTGGTGGAGTACTGTTCTGATTCTCTCCTTTAACAGCTCAGCTTTCTCTTCATTGGTGATCCTGACCATCCCTCTGTTAAGTTCACGGTTTACAAGCTGCCATTTTGCATCTCTGAGGTTTGGTACGAGCATGACATATGTGTGCACCGGAATTTCATCAGAGAACGGGTCAATTCCCATGCTTTGGGAGATGTAATCTCTCTTCTCCTTCTCTTCAGTCTGAAGGTAAAAATATGCTTTTTCAGATTCATAGCGGCAGATCTTATCTATAACTGCCCTCTCTTTCATACAGGAGACAATCACTCTTGAGATGGCATATGCCATGATCTCGCCTTCCGGAAATTCGTTGCGTATATTCTCAAATAAGTAAGGGGGTTTTATAGCCTTTTTCACTCTTTCAGCAGCATGTTTTGAGATTTCAGTTCCCGTGCGGCTTTTAAGGAAGTTATCCAGTGAATACGCGCTGCTGCTGACGAGGTCGTGTGCTTCTTTTAAAAAAGGATATTTTGCCAGATCTTTTTTGTCAAATTCGACAGGCATTTTCAGTCTGTTTCAATACGGGGTGCCAGAAGGAATTCAACTTTTCCATTGCCCTGCGCAATCTCAAAGCCGAATTTTACAGGGTGGTCTAAGCCTATATCTATCTCTACTCTGTCTGACCTGCTCATGACTTTTCCCATGTCGCGCAGATAATCCAGAGAGAAGAGTGATTTTGCTTCTGCCGGTGTGATTGATTCAAGCTGATCCTTTTCAAGCTCAAGGTTGATGTGGTCGGTATCTCCGTCTGCCTCCATGAAGAAGGTGGGCTTTTCCGGATTTATTCCAAAGGCAATCTTGTCTGATACAAGCGATGCCGCTTTTATTGAGCTGTTTAAGTCCGAACCTGATAATACTGCTTTTCCCGGAAGATCAATTGATGGCGGATTTGGATCTTTCCGTACTGTATTTACATCCAGAAGGGCGATTGAGTACTTGTATCCACCGAATGCCATCTCCATTTTGTGACCGTCATCAGGAAGTTCAAGTGAGAGTATCTCATCTTTTCCCATCATTCCGAGAATATTTTTCATCTTGTTGATGTCGAGACCGATCTCGGTTTCGGTTGCATCGTAGGATGTAAAAGCTCCTGAACTGAGGGTTAAAGAGATCATTGCAACGTTAGCCGTATCAACGGCGCGTGTGGTTATTCCATCAGGGCTTATGTGCAGCCGGCACTCTGTTACCAGGGCGGCGATTACATCAATAGCCTCTTTAAAGACATCTGTGTTTATTTCTGCTTTTAACATTTCTTTCCCCTTTACAAAGTCTATTATAAACTAGATTAGCATAATTTTTAATTATATCTAATGTTTGAACTTTGATATTTAAAAAAAGGAGGATAAATACGGACAATGGGTTCTCAATGGGGAGCAGATAAGTACTATCGCAGGTCAAAAGGCGAAGGTTACAGATCAAGAGCTGCTTACAAACTGGAAGAGATTCAGAGAAAATTCGGGCTGATACGCGGGGATGACAATGTGGTTGACCTTGGTGCGGCCCCCGGAAGCTGGCTGCAGTTCGTAAAAGGCATCACAGGCGGAGTGATCATCGGCATTGATCTCAATCCCATAGTTCCCGTAGAAGGGACGCATACAGTTAAAGGTGATTTTACTAAAAAAGAGATTCAGGATAAGGTTATCTCTCTGACTGGTGAGAATAATGTAGGAATTGTTCTCTGTGATGCCGCGCCGCAGTTTGCAGGCAATAAGTCATATGATCAGGCAAGAGCGATCGGGCTTAATGAAGGGGCACTTCATTTTGCGTGCCGGATTTTAAAGCCGGGCGGAAACTTAATCATAAAATCTTTTCAGGGTGAGATGTTTCAGGAACTTCTTAATGAGATAAGACAGAATTTCTATGCAGTAAAGGTTTACCGGACAAAGGCATCAAGAAGGGGGAGTACTGAAGTATATATTATTGCAAGAAATTTCAACGGAAAGATAAATGCAGAAACTGACTGATAATTACGGCAGAAAGATTTCAAATCTGAGAATCAGCATCACTCCCCGGTGCAATCTTGACTGTATGTACTGCCACCGTGAAGGGGAGGATAATCCGGGCGCGGAGATGTCACTTGAAGAGATATCAAATATATTTAATGTGGCATCCGGGTTTGGAATAAGCAGTGTGAAGATAACCGGGGGTGAACCGACTGTAAGGAAGGATATCTGTGATATTGTTTCTGCGGTTCCCGATTCTATGGAATCTTCAATGACTACAAATGGTACTCTTCTTGCTCCTATTGCGCACGATCTGAAGGATGCCGGACTTTCAAGGGTAAATATCAGTGTTGACTCTTTAAATCCGGATAAATACAGGGAGATTGCCGGTAAGGATATGTTGTCTGATGTTCTTGAAGGCATTGAGGCTGCCATTGAGGCCAGACTTACGCCTGTAAAGATCAATGTTGTCATGCTTAAAGGCGTAAATGATGACGAACTTGAAGATTTTGTGGACTTTGCAAGGGGCAGGCGGGAGATAATTCTTCAGTTTATTGAACTGATGGATTTCAAAGATCCTGATTCAATTACAAATGTCGATGAACTTGAAAAAGACCTCCAGAAGCGTTCAAAACTGATAATCACACGCCGGATGCACCACCGGAAAAAGTACTGCCTTGACGGCGCGGAGATTGAGGTTGTGCGCCCTATGCACAATAAGGAATTCTGTGCAAACTGCAACCGCCTGAGGGTGACTTCGGACGGTTATCTTAAACCATGCCTGCTCAGGCATGATAATCATATAAATATCAGGGGTCTTTCTGAGGATGAAATGAGGAAGGCCTTTCTCATGGCTGCAAGTATAAGAGAGCCTTATTTCAGGTGATCTGGCTTATAATCTGTATAATCTGGCAGAATGGATAATATTCTGCTTTTTTGTTAAATCATCATATTGGAGGATTGATGCAGAATAAAGTTTTTTACGGTTTATGGGATGAACGCGCTTTTTATCTCTGCCTGATTTTTAAAATTATGTTCCGTTAAAATCAGGCTGCCGGATCAGGGTACCTTTCCTGATGGCGGTTCTCTTGTTTAAATTATCCGCAGGGCAGGTGTATGTTATCTGATCTTTTTGCAAAATTATTTTTTAACGGCGGTTTAACTGGTAGTTATGCTAACTGAAAAGAATGAATATAATCATGTTCTGGATAAATTATACAGCAAATCCCTGGTTCTTGAGTCCGTAAGTGATTTTAACCCGGTATTATACTTCTATTTCATGGATTCAATCGCACATATAGATTATTCCGTATGTATTCTCTCCTTTAATTTTCACAATGTCAGGAATAAGATGAATATGGAGTATATGCGCTGGAGGATTGATGAGGAGAAGAAAGGTGATCGCGCTTATTTCCCCGAATTCATAAACTGGATGAAGGAGAATCACCGGGATAAATTTGATGAACTGCCTTCATTGTGGCAGGCTATATATGATAAAAGTACTCCTGCGGCTTACAGGAGTTTCAGAATATCAATAAATCCGGACTCAAACCAGCCGACTGAGGTGAGGATGTTTAACAGGTGGATTGATGAATTCTTCTCAAACCAGTTCATCAGGAGCATGTACAAAGGAGCTTCACTTGATCTGCTGTTTACTGAGTTTATGAACTCCCGTCAGAACTGATAGCGGACAGGAACTGTCATACTGAAGATTTTGGTGTCTGTGCTATGGAAGTTGAAAGTTTATGCTCTGAGCTGGTTAAGATCAATACAGAAAATCCTCCGGGGAACACAGAGGGTGCGGTCTCTTTCATTGCAGAACTCTTTGATGAGAGGAATATCCCGTATGTAATTACCGAAAATGAGGGTGGCAGGGATAATATCCTGACTGATTTTGGTGAGATGCCCCTTCTTCTTGCCGGGCATCTTGATGTTGTCCCTGCGATTGCGGATCGCTGGAAGAGAGATCCCTGCTGCGGGGATATAGACGGCGGTTTTGTTCACGGCCGCGGTTCGACTGACATGAAGGGTGGCTGTGCGGCCCTTCTCTCTGCTTTTTTTAAGGAATATGATAAGAAGGGCAGGGTTTGTGCAAATCTCTGCTTTGTCTGTGATGAGGAGAACGGCGGCAGATATGGTATGAGGCATATTGTTGAGAAGAAATTTTTTGAACCCTGTGACTGCCTTATAGCTGAACCGACTCCGGTACTTAATCCTTCAATCGGGCAGAAAGGACTGTTAAGGATTAATTTTGACTTCATGGGTGAGCCTGGTCATGGTTCATTATATCCTCATGTAGGTGAGAGCGCAATAATGAATGCCCTTGATCTTATGATTTTTATCCGGGACATTGGCAACCGGGATTTTGATGCAGGGGCCAAACTTTCAGATATGATTGGTGATTCTGTTTCACTGTTAGGGGAAATCTTTGATATTTCCGGGATAGAAAATGTGCTCCGGAGAATAACATATAATCCCGGTCAGATTAAGGGCGGAGAGAAGACTAATATTGTTGCTGAGAAGTGTTCGCTTGATCTTGAGATGAGAATTCCATGGGGGTGCAGCCCTGAAGATCTGATCTGTGAGATTATGGATCATGCACATTCTGCCAATGTTGAAGTTCTGGAGTGCTTTGATCCGTCTGTTACAGGAAATGAGTCAGATATTGTAAAAAAGACCTGTTCTTCTATTGAGAGTGTTTACGGTTGCAGATCGTTTCCTTTTGTACAGTGGGCAGCCACTGATGCAAGGTTTCTCCGTCAGGCAGGTTTTTGTGCCCTTGAATATGGTCCCGGGGAGATTGATCTTCTTCATGCAATTGATGAAAAAGTGTCTGTTGCAAATCTTCGCAGATCGGTTGATGTTTACAGGGAGTTAATCCGCAGGTACTGCTGAATCTGTAGTTGCTGATGAATTGTTGTAATTAAGAAATATTTTATTAATTACTATGATTTCTTTCTGATGCAGGTGCGGCACCCCGTTGTGATTCTTCTCTGCGCCGGATTTCTCAACGCTATAATTTTAATGAATATTGACATTTATTTAATTTTTAAGGGTGCTTTTAGCTTTAATTGTGCCGGATGTCTGTCGGGAATTATTTCATTGGTGTTCGCGCTTTTCTGATTTTTGCAGATCTGCTCATATTGTGGCTTAATGCACCGTGTAATAATTAATTAATATCTGTATGGATCATTACATGGATATACCATACTGCACCGTTCAGAGATTTTACTCCGGAATTTACTGTTATTTCCTCATTTTTTGCGAAAGTTATATATGATATTAGTGTTAATTATGGTCTATGACAGTTGTTAACGGTGTGAACAAAGTTCGGCTCCCTCCATCGGCAAGAACGGTTCTCAACCTGCTTGAAGATGGCGAGCCCAGAACATTCAAGGACATGACTGAAGAGGCAGAAATTGCCCCGAGAACCATACGCTACGCATTAAAGCGCCTGAAAGAGAATGGGTATATCATTGAAAAATTCAATTTCCGTGATGCCCGTCAGGTTCTTTACCAGAAGAAAATTCTTACTGAGGATTCATCTGAAGCGGCTACAGCATGAAGCATCCTGTCTGCAATATCACGACCTGTGATGAGATCGTCAGAGATTATCTCCCTTACATAAGAGCTGAGTTAGTCTGCCGGCTTGTGCATGATCGTGGTATTCCACAGGTTAAAGTAGCAAAGTGGATGGGTATTTCCCGTTCAGCAGTGTCGCAGTATCTGAATAAAAAGAGAGGATGCAGGGATATTGAGATCTCTGCGGAGCTCAGCATAATTATAGATTCGTGGGCGGAAGGTGTTATCAGTGGTGAAGGAGCTGTTACTATATGTGATATCTGCCGTTGCGTCTATATGATGAAAGAAAAATCCGGCTATCTTATTGAATCTGATAATTATCCGGAATAATAATTAATTCCTGAAGAAATTTTTACTTTTTTGCTCTGCTTTTACTGAATTTTATTTTCTCTCATTCTGTGCTGTCTCTTCTTTTCTTCTCTGTTTTCTCTTCCTTTATTCTTTATTTTCCGGATGGTGGAACAATCTGTCTATGCGGAAATTTTCCGGAAAGCCCTGATATTCAATTGTCCTTTATCTGTCAGATAATTCAGAATTTCCCGATAATTCTCTTTGGAATTACAGTTTCGGTAAATCTCCTCTCAAAATAGCCGTCCGTCATACCTGCTATATAGTCCGAGACTATCTCCGGAGGGGACGCATTTCTCAGATAATCAGGATTTTTACCGTCTGTTTCTATATACTCCTTATAAATCCTGGATTTTTTATTCCCGTTCTCGAGGTCATCAAGATAGGTCTCAAAGAGAAATTCATACATAAATTCAATCTTTTTCTTCTGCGATGTGAGTTTTTTATTGTTATATATATTTTTATAATTAAATTCCTTTAGTTCCCTGAGAGCGCCTGCTGTTCTGTCCGAATAGCCTATTGTGTTCAAATCTTCATCGTACCTGTCAGCAGGCACCCTGACGGAATTTTGGTTGCCTGCTCTGCTGTTCTCTATCAGATCCATAATCAGGCTGTTTACAATCGTCCGGTTGTCACATCCAAGTACTTCAGTGGCACTGTCGGGAAGACTCACATCTGCGGGCAGAAGGCCGATTTCTATAGCATCCTGGATATCTCTTCCGATATATGCTATGGTATCTGCCAGCCTGACCACGCAGCCTTCCGGTGTGGAAGGATAGAGATGACTGCCCTTATGGCCGTCTTTCTGTGCATCAGACAGTTTTTCGTCATATATCTCCCATGAGGAATATCTGCTGTATGAGAGCCTTCCCTGGTTTGATTCTCCGTCGTGGCATAATATTCCGTCAAGTACCTGAAGTGTGAGGTCAGAATCTTCAATCAGGTCAAGAAATCTTACACTCTGCACATTATGCATGAATTTTTTAGATCCATGTTTTTCACTGAGTTCAGAGAGTATTTTCTCTCCCGTATGTCCGTATGGAGGGTGCCCGATGTCATGTCCGGTGGCGATAGCCTCAATCAGGTCTTCATTCAGCCTTAACCTTCTGCCTATAGTTCTGCCTATTCTTGATACAATCTGTACATGCAGCGCCCTGTGCGTTATGTGATCGTTTGATACAAGATAGAACACCTGTGTTTTGTCGATATATCTTGAATATGCCCGTGAGTGAATAATTCTGTCACAATCGCGGGAAAATTCAGTTCTTATATCTTCAGGGTATCTCTTCTTTCTTCGTACTGCATGGGAGTTGAGGGTTGCATATGGTGAGTAGTATTTCTCTATACTTTCCTTTATGGCCGAATCTGACTGTATTTCCGGAGCTATATTCTGGCGGTTGTTCATTCTGTTACTCTTCTGTTACGAAAATTTATATCCTGAGTATTATACTCCCGATATTGTTTATTTCTGTGGTTTTTTGCTGGCGCTTCTGTTTATTAGCTGTTGAATCTACTCCTATGAATCAATAAACTGTTTCATTTATCATCTGTGAACCCACAGGCTCATGGTGACTTTTTTGTTCAGTTTTTGTGCAGCAATTGTCTATGACTATATAATTTATTGAATAATCTGTTTTTTCTGCTGACGGCAGGCATTATGCCTGATTGAATTTATGTTTTCCGGGTTTTATGCAGTATTTTTCGGGGCAATATTTACTGAATTTTTTTACATTTTATGAATGCGTGTTTTTGAGAGTTGATTTGAAGTTACCTCCCATATTTAAAATAATTTAGAATTGTCTGTGCAGAAATTGATACCTTTATTTTTAAAAGAAATTCAATATTAGATTATAAGAAATTTTTTTGGAGAAAAATATGGCAGATAATAATAGTACTGAATGTGACGGAAACTGCAGCAGCTGCGCGTCAGCAGCAGGATGCAGCGATCCAAAGAAGACAGCGGCAGGAATTCAGCAGAAAGTGGATATTAATGTAAAGCATGTCATTCTTGTTCTGAGTGGAAAAGGGGGAGTCGGCAAGAGCACTGTATCGACAAATCTTGCAATGGCGCTCTCCAGCAAAGGTTACGCCACCGGAATTGCCGACATGGACATTCATGGGCCAAATATCCCCAAGATGCTTGGGATTGAGGATGAAAAGCTGACATCCATGGACGGCAAGAAGATCTCACCGGTAAAGATTACAGGAAATCTTTCAGTTGTCTCAATGGCATTTCTTCTCCCGGATAAGACCAGCCCGGTTATCTGGCGCGGACCTATGAAAAACACTGCAATTAAGCAGTTCCTCGAAGAGACCGACTGGGGCGAACTTGATTTCCTTGTGGTTGATCTCCCTCCGGGAACGGGGGATGAGGCTCTTGCTGTTGCTCAGCTTGCGCCGAATATTGCAGGTGCAGTCATCGTTACAACTCCGCAGGAGGTTGCAATCCTTGATTCCTCAAAGTCTGTAAAGTTTGTTGAGAAAATTGGTCTTAAGGTTCTTGGTATTGTTGAGAACATGAGCGGGTTTACATGCCCTCACTGTGGGGAAATTGTTGATCTCTTTGGCAGAGGTGGCGGAGAAAAAGCAGCCGAAGAGCTTAATGTGCCGTATCTTGGTTCAATTCCGCTTGACAAAGAGATGCGTGAAGCAGGTGATTCAGGAAAACCGTTCATTGTAAAGCGTGACGGTACTGAGCAGAATAAGATCACCTGGCAGCACGTTGATGATGTAATGGAAGAAGTTCTGAAGCAGATCAAAGAGTGAATAATTTCAGAATATTCTTTTTTTTCATTTTTTCAGATTATCTATTTATTCTTTCAATTCTCAACAATAAGGAATGAGAATTGGAATTGTTGGCGGAACAGGAGATATTGGGGAAGGTCTTGCACACCGTCTTTCACATGAACATGAGATAATTATCGGTTCCAGGGAAAAAGATAAGGCCTGCACCATGAGTAAATCTCTCACCGATAATCTGGCTGAGAAAGGAGTATTGGATGCAAAATGCGCCGGGGCAACCAATCAGGAGGCAGTTGATAATGGTGATATTGTCATTCTCTCGGTAAATTACAAGCATCTGGAATCCACACTGGCAGGACTTACAGGTTTTGAAGATAAAATAGTAATCACTCCTGTAAATCCGATATCAAAGAAAGATCACTTCTATTTCGATCCGCCGGCAGAAGGTTCGGCAGCACTTGAGATAAAGCGCCTCCTTCCGGAAAGTTCACGTATAGTTGCGGCATTCAATAACATCTCTGCACAGAAATGGAAGAGACTGAGTGAAAAACTGGACTATTCAGTTGTGGTATGCAGTGATGATGAAGATGCCAAAAAAACTGTAATGGAGCTTGTAAACAGTATTTCCGAATTAAAGGCGCTTGACGGCGGACCTCTTGAGATGTCATCGGTTGTTGAGAGTTTAACCCCCCTTATCCTGAATATTGCAAAGTACAATAATATGAAGGATGTCGGAATTAAATTTTTCTGATTATTAATATTTTATATTTTTTTAAATCTTAATATCTTATTTTTTAAATCTTAATATATTATATTTTTTTAATCCGGCTAAATTTTGTATTTTATGGGTTATATTGGCTGTATCTTCTATCTTTGTCTCCTTCAGGCTGAATATTATATATTCTGTTATTTTATTTCGTTCTATATGGATTATATAGATATCATTAAATAATGATAGAAAGAAGTAGTTTATTGTCGATCATTACCCGTGCCAGTGTTTTGCCGGATGGGTAAGTCAGATCTCTGTCATCCGCTATGATTTCATCCTGCGGATATTCAGAATTAACTATTATATGTTCTGAGTGTAATCAACAGATGACAGAACCGGAGGAGAAGTTATGGCAAATTTAAAAACCCCAAATTCAGATGATGCCGTGCATACATCGACCCGCTCAAGAAATGTTGTTCCCATGTCCGGAATGTGCTCACGCTGTGTTGACGGATGTAAAGGCAACTGTGATATCTGGCTGTCTTCTTTCAGGGGCCGTGAAGTGCTCTATCCCGGCCCTTACGGGGAGGTGACGGCCGGTGCAGATAAGGATTACCCTGTTGATTATTCACATTTAAACATCCATGGCTATGCTGCCGGTGCAAAAGGGCTTTTGAAAGGTGTTACTGCAAGCCCGGATACAGCAGTTTTTGAGGATGTAAACACAGAGACTGAATATGGCTGGGATCTAAAGGTTCCGATGAAAGTTCCCGTTTTTACCGGAGCACTGGGTTCTACCGAGATTGCCCGTGTCAACTGGGAACATTTTGCGGTAGGTGCTGCAATATCCGGAATTACACTTGTATGCGGAGAAAATGTCTGTGGTGTTGACCCTGAACTTCAGCTTGACAAGAACAATAAGGTTTCATCATCTCCGGAGATGGACAGGAGAATTGAGACATATAACAAATTCCATAATGGCTATGGTGAGATTCTTGTACAGCTCAATGTCGAGGACACACGGCTCGGCACTGCCGAGTATGTATCATCTAAACATGAGCTTCAGACGATAGAACTAAAATGGGGCCAGGGTGCAAAATGCATAGGCGGTGAGATCAAGGTTGATTCACTTGAACGTGCTCTTGTGCTTAAAAAAAGAGGTTATATTATACTCCCTGATCCAACAAGGCATGAAGTGCAGGAAGCATATAAGGCGGGCGCTATAACTGAATTTGAGCGCCACTCAAGGCTTGGTTTTGTTACAAAAGAGGGTTTCCTTGAGGAGGTTGACCGCCTGCGTGACCTGGGATTCAGGCGTATCACCCTTAAAACCGGAGCATACTCCATGAAGGAGCTTGCAATGGCACTGCGCTATTCATCGGAGGCAAAGATTGATCTTCTGACAATAGACGGAGCACCGGGCGGGACCGGCATGAGTCCCTGGCCCATGATGAATGAATGGGGTATTCCGACCTTCTATCTCCAGTCACTTGCATATGACTTTTCAAAACAGCTTGAAGCTAAAGGATTCCGCGTTCCTGACCTTGCAATCGCAGGAGGTTTTGCAGATGAGGCGAATGCTTTTAAGGCGCTCTGTATGGGTGCGCCATACTTTAAAGCTGTATGTATGGGCCGTGCGCTTATGATCCCCGGAATGGTGGGTAAAAATATCGGGAAATGGCTTGATAAGGGAGAACTTCCAAAGACGGTGTCCAGGTACGGAAATAGCGTCGAACAGATCTTTGTCTGCTATGAAGAACTTAAGGAGATGTATGGTGAGGGTATTAAGGAGATACCTCTTGGCGCAGTTGCCCTTTATACATATACTCAGAGGTTTAAGACCGGAATGCAGCAGATAATGGCAGGAAGCAGAAATTTTAACCTGGGTACAATATCAAGGAATGATCTTATGGCACTGACTCCTGAAGCAGCGGAAGTCTCCGGCATATCATATGTCATGGAGTCATACCGT
This sequence comes from Methanoplanus limicola DSM 2279, assembly GCF_000243255.1. Classification (NCBI taxonomy): domain Archaea; kingdom Methanobacteriati; phylum Methanobacteriota; class Methanomicrobia; order Methanomicrobiales; family Methanomicrobiaceae; genus Methanoplanus; species Methanoplanus limicola. The sequence continues at coordinate 103,794 of NZ_CM001436.1, read as the reverse complement.
GATGAAGCACTGGATATTCTGCTGGAGTGATCTTCTCCTCCGTCTGCGGATATTTTCCTGATAATGTGATCCCTGTAATATAATGCCGGAATTTTCCGGCAGGATATTTTTTCCGGACAGATAATTATACCTTCCACTTATCAGATAATCCGGCAGGGCTTAATGCAGTAATAACTGGTATTATTGCTGATTAAAGCCTTTAATACAGATATATAATATATTCCGGCTGTTTTTTCCGGAGTTTTTTTCAAAATGTGAGGGTTTAATTCTTGTTTCTGCCGTCTTCTTTAAATGAAATGAAAAAGTCCGGTTACGACGAGTGTGATGTAATCATCGTAACTCCGGATGCCTATGCTGATCATCCGTCTTTTGCCATGGCACTTCTGGGGCGGTTTCTCCAGAGGAATGGTTACAGGGTGGGCATACTGTCACAGCCGAAATGGCGCGATCCTGAATCATTCCTTAAGCTTGGTGTTCCGCGTATCGCCTTTGCAGTATCCGGCGGCCAGATGGACTCGATGGTGCTGAATTATACGGCAACTAAGAAGCCGAGGCATGAAGATCTCTTCTGTGAGGGCGGTAACCCCTATTTTTCAAAGAAAGGTGAGGACAGGAAGTACCGCATCCGTCCTGACAGGGTTCTGAATGTCTATTGCAGCCAGATAAAATCGGTATGTAAGGAAAAACCGGTTATAATCGGCGGTATTGAAGCTTCGCTAAGAAGGACTGCCCATTATGACTACTGGTCAGGGAAGGTAAAGCGGAGTATTCTCTTTGATTCAAAAGCTGATATGCTCATCTATGGTATGGGTGAATATGCCCTTCTGGATGCTGTCAGGGGTTTTGAATCCGGAATTTCAGTCGAAGATATGCAGATTGGGAATACTGCGGTTGCTGTGCGAAGCACTGAAGGCTATGAAGATCCGGTAATTCTGCCCTCCTTTGAGGATGCAAAAAACTCAAAAGATGATTTTGCGAAGGCCCATCTTCTGTTTGAGAAGAACCGTGATGATAAGGTGCTCTTCCAGAAGCAGGATTCAAGGTACATCATCCAGTACCCCCGCCGGAGAATCAGCAGGGAAGAACTGGATTTTATTTATGAAAGCCGGTTCATGAGAAAACTTCACCCGGAATTTCATGATATTCCGGCTTTTGAGATGATCAAATACTCTGTAACCTCTCACAGGGGATGCTTTGGGAACTGTTCATTCTGTTCGATTGCCTCTCACCAGGGTTCTGAAATAGTATCCAGAAGCCGTGAATCTATACTCAGTGAGGTTCGGGAAATTGCTGCGATGGACTACTTTAAGGGAACAATAACGGACATCGGCGGCCCTTCTGCAAATATGTACGGCGCAGAGTGCATTACTGGCGGCTGCACTCTCCATGACTGCCTTAAGGATGGTTCCGGGTGCAGAAATCTTATCTCCGGAAATTCTGAATATCTGGCGCTTCTGAAGGATGCAGGAAAGATAAAAGGCGTTAAGCATGTATTTGTCAATTCCGGACTGAGGTTTGACCCCTGCCTTATGGATGAAAGATTCCTTGAGGATATGCTGAATAATCATATCTCCGGTCAGATGAAGGTTGCTCCGGAATCCGGATCCGATAAAGTGCTCAGACTTATGAATAAGCCGGCTACAGCAGTTTTCTGCGGATTTTTATCCGAATTTAACCGGATTACGAAAAAGGAAGGTATCAGGAAGTATGTTATTCCTTATGTCATAGTGGGGCATCCGGGTGAGGGTGATAAGGAGGGTTCTGATACTGCGGATTTTCTGCTTAAAAACAACCTGAAAGGCAGGCAGTTTCAGATCTTCACGCCCACACCCGGGACGCGCTCAACTGCTATGTACTATCTCGGTTTTGACCCTGTTACCGGAGAAAAATCTGTAACAGAGAAGAATATCGGGAAACTTGAGGCGCGAAAAGATAAGATCATCCGGAAGATCTCATAATGGGTATCAGTTTATGGATATTCTCTGAAAGACTTTTTTTTCAGAATTTAAGCAGGTTAAGGATTCTTATGTTCTCCTTTTGGGCGGCTTACACCTGCTGCCTGCAACGAATCGGATATTTAATCTCCGGACAGAACCTGTAACTGTAATACCTCTGATTACAATATCTGTTACAGCATTATCTCAGATAATTTTCACAATGTCCGGATGGTTTTGGTAATGAATAAAAATTATATTCTTGGGTTTGTTTTTGCGGTTGCTCTGATATTTTTCATTTTTGCTGCCCTTTCGTACGATCCTTCTGTAAATAACGATGACTCTGTTTATCTCTTTTCTCCGCTTGATAAACTGCTGAAAGGTGATTATAACGGTACATTTGCCTACTCTGATGTTATGCTGCATGGAGATACAGGACTTGGTACTTTTGACCGCCTTAATGGTGAGATGGTTGCAGTCGATGGTGAATACTATCAGGTATTCTGCAACGGAACAGTAGGTGAGGTTTCGGGAAGCCAGACCGCCTCTTTTGCCGAGGTTAAGGAATTCAGTCCTGATATTGCCTTTGCTCTTGAAAGTCCAAAAAATTATTCCGGCATGAAAGAACTGCTTACAGACAGGTTTGAATCTGACAGCAATCGTTCAGTGATATATGCTGTCAGGCTTGACGGTTATTTCAGCGAGGTTAAGACGAGGAGCGTGAAGGGGCAGGATGAGCCTTACAGGCCTCTTGAAGAGGTTCTTTCCACAGATAATCAGGCATTTTTTGAAAGAACCGGTGTTAAGGGTACTGCTGTAGGGTATTTCCATCCTTCTTATATGGCAGACCTCACCTCAGAAGGCTTTCATCTCCATTTCATAAGTGAGGACCGGAAGTTTGGAGGCCATCTTGTTGAATTTAGGATGGACTACGGCGTTTTGTCAGCCGACAGATCAGATAAGGTCGTGCTCAGAACAGCCGGGGTGAGTTCAGATTATTTCTGATTATTTTTCATAATTTCTGAGATCACATCACCTGTTTTCTTCTTTTTTTAATTCTGTTTATTATTCAGAAAGATCTCCGGTAAAAATCGGAAAACCCGAAAAAAGCAGTAAAAATTTTTTTGAGTAAAATCATTCAGATATGCTTTTTCCGGCAGAGATAATTATTGATAAAATCAATTTTTCATGAAGATGAAACTTGGTGTCCTTTTTTCCGGCGGGAAAGATTCAGTATATGCGTGCCACATGGCACTCTTAAAGGAGGAGGTCTCATGCCTGATAACGCTCAGGTCCTCCAATAAAGAGAGTTATATGTTTCACACCCCCAATATCGACCTGACTATGATGCAGGCGGAGGCAGCAGGAATTCCCCTTTTAAGATATGAAACTGCGGGTGAGAAGGAGGAGGAACTAAAAGATCTGAAAGCCGCAGTTTCTCTTGCCATGGACAATTACGGCATTGAGGGGATTGTAACCGGAGCGGTAATGTCGGTTTATCAGGCATCGCGTGTTCAGAAGATCTGTGATGAACTGGACCTCTTCTGCTTTAATCCGCTCTGGTATGTAAACCAGGAAAAATATATGAACTCGCTGATTGAGGATGGTTTTGAGGTGATAATTGCCGGAGTTTACTCCTGCCCGTTTGATGAAAAGTGGCCCGGCAGGGTCATTGACAGAAAAACTCTTGCCGAACTGAAGAAGATAAGGGACAGGTATCATATAACACTCACGGGTGAAGGCGGGGAGTATGAGTCATTTGTATGTGATGCGCCCTTCTTTAAGAAGAGAATTGTCATTGATGAGTCCTCGTGCAGTTACAGAAATTACAATGGCACACTTTCAATAACATCGGCACATCTGGAGGATAAATGATCATCAGCGTTTTTTTCCTGAATACCGGATGCCTATGCTGCGACCATATTCGGTGCTATGTTACTGCCCGGACTAAATCCCGGAGGCCATATGATTCTTATTGCTGATCTCTGCTACCGGAAGGATTCTCTCTCATATTATGAATATGTAAATCCGGTCTGTGAAATCATTGAGGACTGCGGTTTTGAATATGATGTCCTTCATTACTCAGAACTATCCGGAGAAATTCCCGAAAAATACTCCTCTGTGATATTCTGCGGTACTGCCCTGAAGGACAATCTCTTTATTGAGGATTCATCTCTTATGCAGACTGTCAGGGAATATGACAAACCTGTAATCGGAATCTGTGCCGGAATGCAGGTTGTTGCTTCTGCATACGGCGGAGAGGTGAGAGACCTTAAAAAGATTGGAATGAGCCGGGTCAGGTTCTCACCGACAGATCCGGTTTTTTGTGATATTCCGGAAGAGATTATAAGGTCGGGTGAGGTGGCAGCGCTGGCAAAAGAAATGGCTGAAGGGAATTATGATGAAAATACTTCCTCTGCTGCATCAGAAAACTGCTCTCCGGAAGATAATTCTGATCTGTCAGGTAATTCCGGCAGTCCGGTCTATGAGTTTGAGGGTTATGAGGTTCATTCACGTATGCCCGGGATGCCTGATGATTTCATACCGCTTGCTTTCTCCGGAGACCGGAATGATTCATCTGAACCGTCCGGAATTTCAGGTTCATCCTTCTCCTCCGGGGGGTTTTGTCCGGAATTTTATCCGGAGATAATCAGGCACAGGGAAAAACCTGTATATGGAATTCTTTTCCACCCGGAGGTCCGGAATGTCTGGATCATCCGAAATTTTGCACGGCTCTCCGAAGGGGGCGGGTTCTGATATGGCCGATTCTGAGGGGGGCTATGAGGCTCAGGGCATATATCCGGACTACAACGGGATCTGGAGGAATGCAGTCCGCCTGAACAACTCTTCAAAGGGAACTGCGGACTGTGTTTCTCACTGGGAAGACAGGGAGAGTGTTTACAGGTTCATAAAGTCAGATGAAATTCAGGACAATGAGAGAATTATGTGGATTATGGAATGTCTTGATATCAAACCGGATGACAGAGTTCTTGATATCGGTGCGGGACCTGGAACTGTTTCACTTGAAATTGCAAAAGTCTGCTCACATCTTACTGCTGTAGAGCCTTCCGGAGTTATGGCTGAGGTTTTTGAGGAGAGGGCTGCTGCACAGGGCATCTCCAATTATGATCTTGTCCGGAAGAGGTGGGAGGATATCGTTCCCGGAGAGGATTTAGAGGGAAAGTATGATCTTGTCATCTCTTCCTTTTCTCTTGGCATGGAGGATCTGAAGGATTCACTGGTAAAAATGAGCAGTGTCTGCTGTGGTTCTTTACATATATTTAATCATGCCGGCCCTCTGCCCTGGGAGCATATGAGGTGTGCCCTGTGGAAGAGGCTTCATGGTAAGGAGTATGTACCTGTACCAAAGGCAGATCTCATTATGTCTGTGTTATACCAGCTTGAAATTTACCCGGATCTTACATGCCGGAAGTTTGTCTCTGACAATTATTTTGGTGGTCTGGATGAGCTTATTTCATTTTATGCCAATAAACTAAAAATTACGGATGATTCCGGGAGGAAAATGATTGCCGGTTATCTGAAAGATATTGCAGAATATAAAGACGGCAGGTACATAATTAAGGAGACCGGAATTAAAGCACATCTCAGTTGGGACTGTTCAGGGTGAAGAGTTCCGGCTGTCCCTTTTTAATCTTCTGTCATTTCTTCTCTGCTTTCTGCGATGACTTTCAGGGAAGATATAAACTCCTCAGCAGAACTGTACCTGTTATCCGGATATTTTTCGAGACCTTTCAGGATGAAGGCATCGTACTTTTTTAATTCCGGATTGTAATATGAAGGAGGTTTTGGCACTTCAGCTATTATTGCTGCGGTAAACTCTCCTATTCCGTCACCGGAGAACGGCAGATGTCCGGTGATTAGCTCATAGTACAGTGCAGATAACTGGAATATGTCAGTTCTTCTGTCACATCTGCCAAACTTCTTTGGCAATACCTGTTCAGGTGCTGCATAATGGAGTGAGAATGCCATTGTGCCTGTTTCAGTATTCTCCAGTATATGTTTTCCAAGCCCCCAGTCGGCAATCTTTGGAATATTATCTCTGGTAAGCAGTATATTCTGGGGTTTTATATCCCTGTGAACTATTCCCCTTTTATGAGCATAGGAGAGACCTTCCGCAATTCCTGATATTATGGCGGCAGATTCTTTTTCATCAGCCGGTTTTTTCATACCGGCAAGTGAATCTTTGAAATACTCTATCTCCACAAATGGCACCGGAAGTATGTTCAGATCGAAGACATGGATTATATTTTTGTGGTCAAGATCTTTCCATATATTCATCTCCCTGAAAAGATTAATGCCGGTTTTCTCATCGAGATATATCGGAATTTTCAGGGCTACAGTTCTTCCGTCTTTTCTCCTTTTTACTTTAAAGACCTTTGCCATTCCCCCTCTTCCGACAAATTCATCCTGCATATACCGCTCTTTTAAAATATCCGGGAATGATGATAATTTGGTATTCTGATCTTTAATCAGATTTTTATCACTGAAATATTCAGAATATTTTTTATCACTAAAACCTGTGATTATCGTATCATTAGGGTTGAATGACGGGTATCTCTTTATCATTGCAAAGTATGAGGTGTTAATCAATAATGAGGTAATTCCGGCTGCAACCGTTGTATAGATCTGTAATTCTGAATCCGGGTAAATTATTATGAGTGTTGCGGACAGGAGAATTAATGTCAGAATCATTGTCAGGTACCAGACAAATATTCCGTTTTTCTTCTCTATTATTGAATATGCCATGTAAATATATCCCAGTGAGAGTGAGAGGTAGATCCATGACAGGAAGAAGTTTTCAAGCGGACCTGTACCTCCGATCTCTTCAAGTCCCAGCCCTGAGGTCATTGTAATGGTGATGAAGAAGAGGTAAAGTCCCTGAATCGTATATGCGGGTATCAAAAATGCAGTGAGAAATGGCTTTTTGTTGTAAATATATCTCTCTGATGATTCTTTTCCGGCTATGTGGGCAAGAAATACAATCCATGCCGATATAAAGAGGATCAGAATAAAGTAGATGTTTGAGAAGAATCTGACTGTGTATCTGTCAGTATATTCTTCTGCTGTATCTGTGGCACTCAGGTTTACGGACTGATTCTCTTCTTTTGCATAATCTGTCTCTAACCTGTTATCAGAATCTAAAATTTCGTTTATCCTGTCTTTATAAGAGTTTATTGCCTCATTGCCCCCGGACTGCTCCAGGTATAGTGAAATATTTAACTGATCATTATCAGGACTATGATCTGCAATTAATGGAGAGGATTCATTTTTTTCTGCACAGACCGGATTTAACAGTAGAACTAATGATATTACCAGTAAGATTAAAATTATTTTATTGCTTTTTTTATTTTTATCCGGATCCATCACGTTTCCTTTTATCAGATTTCCTGCAGATTTCTGTAATCAGGGGTTATACCGAATATTATGGCTCCTTCAGAATTTTGTCTGATGAGTTTTCCGCCGGAGAGTCTGTTATTATTTATTGTGTATTGATATATTTAAGATTATTTTGAAATATTTGTTGCTGCAATAAATGCTGCCCTTACCTGCCTTTTCAGGGTACAGAAAGTCACTCGTGAGCCTGCGGGTTCACAGGTGATGAATGAAACAGTGTATTGTTTCATTAGGAGTTCTTCATGAACCAGCCGGTTCACAGATGATGAACGGAACAGTGTATTGTTTCATAGGAGTTCTTCATGAACCAGCCGGTTCACAGATGATGAATGAAACAGTGCACTGTTTCATAGGAGTTTTTCATGTGCCGGATTCTGCCTGCACATGGATAATAAATGATATGTTATATTGTCTGAGGATAATGTTTTTTGAGGGATTACCAGTGATGTTTATGGCATTATCACATCTTTTTGCCTGCACAAAAGATCATCTTTGCGCCTTTTGTACTCCTTGAGAGTTCAATGGTGCTGCCGTCATAGATCTCCGTCCTTATTTCTTTTTCTGCTTCCTCTCCATTAATATATGTCCCGCCTGTGCTTTTTATATCCTCGATGAACCATCTGTCATTCTCACGTATTATACGGCAGTGGGGTTTTGAGATCCGTGATACAGCAGAATGGAACTCTGATACGATTATATCTCCTTTCTCTGCTGCGTATGTCGAATCATTGTCTGCACGTCCGATCCTTGTCCTGGTTTCTTCAACCGGCCAGATTCTCCCGTCCTCAGGTCCTCCTATTATTATTACGGCAGGATTGTCAGGCCTTATTCCTGCAAGAATCTCCTCTTTAAGTGAGTTTACCCTCTCACTGATATGCTCAGTTCCAGGTGTAAGGCTGAAGCATGAAAATATCTGGAGGTTACTGAATACTGAATCCAGCCCTCCGGGCATAAGTGAGTATTTCCATACCGGATGGATGCCCTTTGATGACCTGCTGCTGATACCTGTCTCCTTCCTGATAACTCCGGCTGTATTCAGTTTCTGAATATGCTTTTTTGTATTTTCATATGATACACCCACTTCATATGATATTTCGCGTATGTCTTTCGGGACATTTTCAATGGCTTTAAGAATTTTAAGCCTTGTGGGGTTTGAAAGTACATCGAGATAATCTGAAAGCTCTTCCAAAAATTCATCGTCATTTTCAAGATAGACGGTCTCTTGGTTTTTTCCTGCTGACATTTTCACTCCCTGTCTGTAATGGTGTATAATTTATTCTCTATAACTGTTGGCTGAACAATTGATTTTTATTGTAAATTCGGTCCGGCCGGCTTTATTCATTATAATTTGATTCTGCACATTTTGCTGATAACTTCTGAAGCCGGATGCTTCCTGATCATATTTTCCAGATCCGATTACGCGGCCGGATATGGTTTACCATACTGATCTCAATAATTCTCCGGTTCATAATAAAATAATTGTGGCAGAATATCTACCCGGATGGTATCTGTAAATACTCGGGTTTAACTTCCAGGTTATATGGTGATGCTGGTTTAACCGGACAGGTTATCTGAAAAATCATAGTGAATAATATTGGCCGCTGTGAAGAATTACCGGCATTATCCTATCCTGTAAGTCTGATCTGACGTCTGTAATTTATTATTGCACTTTATTATTAATCATTCTGAATTATATTGTTGGTTCTGAATTATATTGTTGGTTCTGAATTATATTGTTGGTTCGAATTATATTGTTGGTTCTGAATTATATTGTAGGTTCTGAATTATATTGTAGGTTCTGAATTATCCGGGAAGATATCTGAATCAGCTGTGATTCTGAGTGAAGTAAAGATTCCGGAAAAAAGTTTGATTTGGTTTGATTTGGTTTGATTTGGTTTGATTTGGTTTGATTTGGTTTGATTTTAGTTCATCTGCAGGAGGAATTATTTCCGGTTTTTTATGGTGCATCTCTTAAAGCTGTTTAAGAATCTCTGACAGTCAGACATTTTTCAATGTCATAGATAAAGATCTTTCCGTCACCGTTCTTTCCTGTATGTGCATATTCTTTAATGATATCTACAATTCCATCTAAATCTTCATCCTCAGTTACAATCTCTATCTTCACTTTGGGTATGAGATCCACAAGGATCTCTTTTCCCCTGAACTGAAGTGCAATTCCACGCTGGGCACCACGGCCGCGTACTTCAGTTACTGTCATTCCATAGTGTCCCTTCTCTAATAGGGCTTCTGATACTTTTTCAAGTTTTTCCGGACGTATTATTGCTTCAATTTTTTTCATGATCCACCTCACATACGCACTGATTCACCGTGCTGGGCAATGTCTAAGCCGACATATTCCTCATCTTCTTCCACACGCAGGCCGATTGTCTTTTCCACAAGCATTGCAAGAATATAGGTTACAACGAATGTATATACTACTGCAACACCTGCATCTATCAGCTGTATTACAAACTGGTTTACGTTTCCATATATCAGTCCGTCTATTCCGCATATTGCAGCGGTTGCGAATATACCTGTTGCTATTGCTCCCCAGAATCCTCCGACTCCGTGTATTGCCCATGCGTCCAGGGATTCGTCAAGACCCTTCTTTAAACGGAAGAGCAGTGCAGCGTAGCAGATCACACCTGCAACGGCCCCTATTACAATTGCAGACATTGTGTCAACAAAACCACAGGCAGGTGTTATTGCAACAAGTCCTGCTATTGCACCTGAGATCATTCCAAGTGAACTTGGTTTGCCCTTAATCCACGATGCTCCCATCCATGCGAGCGCACCTGCTGAAGCTGCAACAATTGTTACAGTGAATGCATTTGCAGCAATTCCGTCTGCTGCCAGTTCACTTCCGGCATTGAAACCAAACCATCCAAACCAGAGCAACCCTCCGCCGAGCAGAGTCATTGGTATGTTTGCAGGCTCCATAGTCTCCTGTCCGAAACCGAGGCGTTTTCCTATTACAAGGGCAGCTGCAAGTGCTCCGAAACCGGAACTGATATGAACTACTGTTCCTCCGGCAAAGTCAAGCGCTCCAAGCTGAGATGCCCAGCCGCCTCCCCATGCCCAGTGTGCAAGCGGGTCATAGACCAGTGTTGTCCAGAGAAGCCCGAATACAATAAAGGAACTCAGTTTTATCCTTTCAGCAAAACCTGATGTCAGGATTGCCAGCGTAAGTCCGGCAAAGACAAGCTGGAAGACCATGAACAGAATGTCAGGTATCCCGTCACCGTCAAGTCCGACTCCGGCAAGACCTATGTGATCAAGTCCGCCTATAAAACCCGCAATGTCGGGGCCAAATGCAAGCGAGTACCCGAAGAGAACCCACTGAATCGAAACAACCGCAAGTGCAACAAATGCAAGAGTGATCATTGAGATGACACTTTTTCTGCGGACCATTCCGGCGTAGAACAGTCCGACACCCGGTATCATCAGCATGACCATTGCGGTACAGATTATTATAAATGCTGTATCTCCACTGTCAATCATATTTATATCTCCATTCCGGCATTATGCAGGCAGGTATGTACATACCCTTTCACTGCATATCCTGAATTAGTAATTTTTGTTGTAATTTGACAGATAGAAGTTATGTTCTACCATATTTAAACATTTACTTTTTATCTATATAGATCACAATATTTGTGAAATTTCCAGAAATAATTTATCATATCTGAAGATAACATATGAGATTCTGTTAATCAGCTTCAGAAGATCGCCGGTATGACAGATATTATCTTTAAAATATCGCTAAGAATTGATTATTTCTCTAAATAATGTCAAAATATTCTGTGATATGTGGTGCCTTTCCAGATGAGTTATAACATATGCGGATTGGCCGGATAGAAACTTCCGTTTACATATTAATATATATTTGGCTAATCCAAGTTTATTAGCAATTCGTATAATATCAATTATCAGAATCGGCGGATAGATTGAGTATGTGTGGAATTATCAGCGTAATAGACCGTTCTGGTTCGTCTATGGATGGCGGGGCGATAAAAAAAGCCCTCGCACAGATGAATGAGCGTGGCAATGGTGAGGGCGCAGGATATGCAGTTTACGGTGCATACCCTGATTATAAGGACTATTATGCCCTTCATGTCTTTTATGACAATCTTGCAGAGTCAAAATCTGCGGTTGAGGCTATACTTGAACAGTGGGGCCATATAGAGCATTCTGAGGAGATACCTACATATGAGCAGTCAAGGCTTAAGAGGACCCAGATCCCCTGGCGGTATTTTTTCAGACCGGACGCTTCACTAATCAGCGGCGGTATTTCAAACGAGAAGGATGCGGTAATCAGGATAATCAATACTGTTAACACTACTGTTAATGGAGCTTTGATCTTTTCCTCAGGCAAAGATGTCGGTATTTTTAAGGCATCTGGCTGGCCTGAGGAAGTTGCTGACTTTTACAGGATTGAGGATTATGAAGGTTATATCTGGCTTGGACATAACAGGTACCCTACAAATACAGGCGGATGGTGGGGCGGTGCACATCCTTTCAACCTTCTTGACTGTAGTGTTGTCCACAACGGTGAAATAACATCTTACGGCACAAATGTACGTTACATTGAAAGCTTTGGTTACAAATGCACAATGCTTACAGATACTGAAGTTGTTGCATACCTGCTCGATCTCCTTGGCAGAAAGCATGAACTGCCTGTTGACCTGGCAGTTAAGGCACTTGCACCCCCGTTCTGGGATGAGATAGACAGTATGGGCATAAGTAAAAAAGAGCTTTATACGGCTCTGAGGATGGCATACGGCTCAGCACTTATGAACGGACCTTTTGCCATCGTGGTTGCTAATTCTGACAGCATAATGGGATTTACGGACAGGATTAAACTGAGGCCGATGGTAGCCGCAGAGTATGGTGACCGTATGTATATTTCAAGTGAAGAAGCGCCAATAAGGATAATGGAGCCTGTTCTTGATTCTGTCTGGATGCCTTCAGCCGGAGAACCTGTAATCGGGAGGCTTAGAAGATGAGTATCGGAAGTGTTCCTGTCAAGTTCAAAGTAACGGTTGACAACGACCGCTGCATGCTCTGTGAACGGTGCATTGAAAACTGTTCATATGGTGTTTTCAGAAGGGAAGGGCAGAAGATTGTCTCTGACTCCAGAAAATGCACGGCATGTCACAGATGTGTTGCCATGTGCCCGCGTGATGCCATTGACCTTGAGGAGAAGCCCAATGACTACAGGAGTCATCCCCTCTGGACAAGGGAAGCCAGGGAGGCTATATACAATCAGGCAAAGAGCGGAAAGATCATTCTCTCCGGGATGGGTAATGCTCTTGATTATCCGATAATTTTTGACAGGCTTGTTCTTGATGCCTGCCAGGTAACAAATCCAAGTATTGACCCGTTAAGAGAGCCGATGGAACTTCGGACATATATCGGAAAGAAACCTCAGCGGATAAATGTTAAAAAGAATAATTCCGGAGATTACGATCTTAACACAGAGATTGCTCCAAATCTGAAGCTTGAAACTCCGGTCATGATCGGCCATATGAGTTATGGTGCAATTTCACTCAATGCCCAGAAGGCGCTTGCAAAGGCTGTGAGCAGTGTAGGGACATTCATGGGTACAGGAGAGGGTGGCCTTCACAAAGACCTCTATCCTTACCAGAACAGCATGATTGTCCAGGTCGCATCCGGACGTTTTGGCGTTGATATCAATTACCTTGAGAGGGGTGCAGCAATTGAGATTAAGATCGGACAGGGTGCAAAACCGGGTATCGGCGGCCACCTTCCGGGAGAGAAAGTTCCTGAAGACGTATCAAAGACAAGGATGATTCCGCTTCACAGTGATGCAATCAGTCCTGCGCCCCACCATGATATTTACAGTATTGAGGACCTGGTGCAGCTTGTAAGGAGTTTAAAGGAAGCTACTGAATGGAAAAAACCGGTCTTTGTGAAGATTGCCGCGGTTCATAATGTGGCTGCCATCGCAGCCGGAATTGCCCGTTCATCTGCTGATGCTGTAGTTATCGACGGCTTTAAGGGCGGAACAGGTGCTGCACCGAGGGTCTTCCGTGACCATGTGGGCATGCCTGTTGAGGTTGCAATTGCGACCGTTGATAAGATCCTTAGAGATCAGGGCATCAGAAATGAGGTCTCAGTTATTGCAAGCGGTGGTATCCGTGACAGCGCTGATGTTACAAAGGCTGTTGCACTTGGTGCAGATGCGGTTTACATCGGTACTGCTGCACTCATAGCAATGGGCTGCCGTGTCTGCGGTTCATGCTACAGAGGGCTTTGCCCCTGGGGTATTGCAACCCAGAAACCGGAGATTGTCAGCCGGCTAAACCCTGACGAGGCGGCTGTAAATGTTGCAAACCTGATCAACGGGTGGACACTTGAGCTTGCAGAGCTTATGGGTGCTGCCGGAATCAATTCGATTGAGAGCCTGAGAGGAAACCGTGACCGCCTAAGGGGCTATATGCTTGATGAAGGGATCATGGACGTTCTTGATGTAAAGATGATAGGTGCATAATTATGGGAGAAGAACTTGTAATTGATGCAGACGGCATTCACTATACTCCGCTTAATAAGATGATCAGGAGTGCCGCTGCTTCTGGCGTCAAAAAAGTTATTTTAAATAATGTATGCGGGCAGCGCTTCATAGCAAACGGCCTTAAGTGTGACGGCATTGATATTGAGATCCACGGTGTACCCGGTGGTGATCTCTCAATGTTCATGAACGGACCGGAGATAAACGTCTATGGCAATGCCGATCATGCACCTGGCAATACAATGGACGGTGGAAGGCTTATCATTCACGGAAGCACCGGTGATGCTGTTGCACACAGTATGAGGGGCGGTGAAGTCTATGTACGTGATGATGTCGGTTACCGTGCCGGAATCCATATGAAGGCATATATGGAGAAAAAACCGGTTCTTGTCGTGGGCGGTCAGGCAAGATCCTTCCTCGGAGAATATATGGCCGGCGGAATTCTGGTCGTTCTTGGCCTTGGTAAGGACTGTCCGGTTGACGGCAGAGGTGTTGGCAGCGGAATTCACGGCGGTGCAATATATCTCAGAAATGTTGCTCCTGAAGATGTCAAAGCCGGAATCGGGGCTAAAGTTGTCGCTGCTGATGAAGAGGACATGGCAGTAATAAAGCCATTTATTCTGAATTTCTGTGGGTTCTTTGATGCGGATCCGGAAGAAGTGATGAACAGTTCGTTTGTCAAGATTATACCATCAAGTGCCAGGCCTTTTGCAAATAAGTACTGCTGGGAGTGAGATTTTTATGAAAAGAAAGAATTATGAAGATTTGAAGGCTGAGGTGTGGGATACCGGCAGATGCTCCGGTTGTGGCGCCTGTATTGCAGTATGCCCTGCTGATGCAATTGTCTTTTCAACAGATGACGGATCCGATAGTCCGGTTAACACAGGATACTGTAAAGAGGTTGTTGACTGCGTTCCCTGCGGAGCATGCTATGCAGTATGCCCGAGAACTGACGATGTCAAAATCCCAAAAGATGTAACCGGAGAATACAGAAGGATTGTCCCGGCAAGGTCCTCCTTTGAAATTACCGGAAAACAGAGCGGCGGTGCAGTCTCTGCAATTCTCCTTGACGGACTTGAGCGCGGTACAATTGACGCGGTTATCACTGTCTCAGAAGATGGCTGGACAAGGAAGCCTTACTCTGTGATGATAACCTCTAAGGAGGCTATCCTTATGAAGGCCGGAAGCAGATACAACTGGCATGTCCCTGTTCTGACTGCATTAAATGAAGCAGTTGTGGGCCGAAAGTATTCTAAAATTGCAATTGTCGGAACTCCGTGTGTTGTTCAGGCTGCAAGGCTGATGAAGGAGAGCACAAACGATCTTGTAAAACCGTTTGGCAATGCCATACGCCTTATTATCGGTCTCTTCTGCACTGAGTCTTTTGATTATGAGAGGCTGATGGAGGGTAAACTGAAGACTGATATGAATATTGAACCCTGGCAGATCAGACGGATGGATGTTAAGGGTAAGCTTGAGATTACCACTGACGGGGAAGTTGTTGACCTTCCTCTTGCAGAACTTGACGGCTGTATTAAGGAAGGGTGCAGGATCTGCACAGACTTTACAGGTCTTATGTCTGATCTCTCAGCCGGTTCTGTCGGCTCAGAGCCTGACTATACAACGCTTGTCATCCGGAATGATACCGGAGAGGGTTTTGTATCAAATGCTGTTATGAGCGGAAAGCTTGAGATTTCCGGAGATATCAATCTTGGGCTGATTGAAAAACTCTCACGTGCAAAGCTTTCAAGAGCTTAAATATCAGATATTTTACTTTTTTTCATTGCCCGCGATATTCTGCAGTTTTGTAATCGGGCAGAATAATAATAATTTACAGGTTCTGAGATTTCTGTTCCCTGACAGAGATCTAAAAAAAGTTGAATTTATTTCTTTGACCCGGCAGCTCCGGTAATTATTGGAAGTGCTGTCGCAAGCTCGTCAAGTTTTTCAACCGGAATTCCCATAACCATGAGATCATCGTCAATTCCTGAAAACTTCCTTGAACCGTCACATCCGAGCGAGACATTTGAATTTCCTGTCATGTAAGGCTGTGCGCATGCATCAGCACATACGGACTGAATTCCTGAGAATTCTGAATAAATTCTTCCTCCGGTATGATAAAGGGATGACTGTGCAAATTTCAGAAGTGCAATCGGCTGTGCAATTACAACAACAACATGAGGGTCAAAGGGTGTTTTGTCAAGCGGGGCATAGAGTGATGCGTAGGTTACAGGTTCATCTCCCACAGGATTTTTTATGCGTGGTATGCTTGATATTGTTCTGCTGCATGCAGCCCATGTGTCAAACTTTCCAAGTTTGTAGTAGAATTCGCCGCTCTGAAGTGTTGGTGTAAGCTCTTTTAATCCAAGTGCCCATGCACCGCCTGCGCAGAGGTGTTTGTCAGGTTTTGCATAGAAGATTTTGTCTTCCTTGCCTGCCGAGACAACCATCTGGCAGTGTCTTGCAGCCTCTTCAATCTCCGGGACATTTTCCGGAATTGCATCCTCTGATTTTGCGAATTTGACTGCAACAGGTTTAATCCTGAGGTGCAGGTTGTCAATAAGTGTCTTTGATATCGCTTCATAGTCCAGTTTTGTTCTCATTTCATCAGCCATTTTTTTCACCATTAATTTTTAGATTTACTTTATAAGATATTATAATCCTAAGTTCTCAAGAGCATATATAAAGCCTGCCCCAAGAATCAGTATAATTACTATGAGGTATGCAGGTTTTATTCCAAGCATCTCCGGAAGGGTTGTGTATTGGACCTTTCTGTAATTCAGGAGATTATCTTTGATCTTAGGATAGATCAGTGCAAATAGTCCTGCTCCAAGCATTATGCCGATTATACCGAAGAAGGCATCAACAGAACCCTGTCCCAGTGCACCTGCCACGGTGCCCGGACATAATCCGAGTACTGCAAACCCTGCGCCGAAGATCAGCCCGCCGATTATAACTGTTGATACAGAACCGATATTTATATGCAGTTTTGCACCCCCCATATGGATTAGCAGGTAAACACCAGGCATACCGACAAGAACTGCGGTCACCATAAGTTTGACAACCGTAAAATCTGTCAGAAGCAGCTGACCCATAATTATATCATAATATGTGACACCGCCTTTTTGCAGGAATATTCCAAATGCCACGCCTGTTATCAGTCCCAAAGCAAGCTGAAAAGTCCTGTTTTTGTGATAATCCGACAGCATCTCAGGTCACCCCGTAGATAATGAACGCCGTGGCAATTCCTCCGGCAAACATGAATATGACGGTAAGAATGCTTGTGATGTTCAGCTGGGTTATCCCGGATATGCCGTGTCCGCTTGTGCATCCGCCTGCGAACCTTGCTCCAAATCCAAGAAGTATTCCGCCGGCAGCAGCGAAGATTGCTCTTAAAAGAGCGTTGTCGCCAAATCTGACCGCAAACATATCCGGCACCATGGATATGGTAAAGGCACCGGATGTCCATGCAGAGATGAATGCACCTATGATTATCCCGAGGACAAGCATAACCTGCCAGTCTATGACTGGTGCAAATTTTTCATAGTACGGATTATCTTCTCTTTTTCCTCTTCTGAACAGACCTCTTATCATTCCGAATGTTCTGAGATATGAAGTAGAACATCCCAGCGGTTTATCTGCAAAAGCAAATGATATCCAGCTTAATACGCCAATGCCTGCGCCGGCGATGTAGGGGGACCACTGCTCTGCTGTCAGAATTTCCAGCATTTCGATCAAGTTTTCCTTATTCTTTTCTGAATAAATATTTTGGCCTGATTTATCAGTACCGGAATTTTTTCCGGAGTTGTCCTGTTAAGGAGTCATTTCAAACATCCTTGAAATGTAGTTCTGTATTCAGACATTTTATATCTTTTGGTTTCTAACATCTTTGAAATGACTTCTGCTGATTATGAAAGCTACGGTGATGATGTCCCACGTGAGATCATTGAGGAAATAGAGGCAAGAGGGGGGATTGAGGGAATTAAGAGAAGTCTGCCTGATGACGGATGTTCGGAAAATCAGGCTGTAATGCACAGAGCCTGTACAGATCCTGTGCGCCTTAAGATACTGGCACTACTGAGTGGGGGGCCTCTCTGCGTGTGTGCGATAAAGGACGCGCTTGAACTTCCGGATTCCAAACTCTCATACCATTTAAATGTCTTAAAAAAGGCCGGTCTTATTTCCGGGAGGCAGAAATACCGCTGGATCATCTACAGTCTTACCGAGCAGGGCGTGATCTGGAACGGCTGTGTGTGCCGCAGCCGTGATGCTGTCAGCGGCGACAACAGTTCTGAAGGGGGATAATTATAGTTCACTTCATAGTAATAAGCAAACTTTCCGGTTCATTCCGGAAAGTTCTGCATTATACTAAATTCTGTGATGATTCAGCAGATGTTAATCATATAGGAATCATAAGTTAAAAGGAAATAATATGGATAGTGCCCCGCTTAAATTTGTAAATCATAAAATTGAAGAGAATGCCACAAAAGTCACGTACAGGCCTGCTGAAAATACCGGTACAGTTATTTATAATCTCTCACTGATTGAGAGTGGCGACTATGAATTTGCGATCGACATCTTCAGGGAGGCCTTCAGGGCCGGACTTGTAGTTAGTGACAGAGTTTCATTTTTAAAAGAAGGTGATGAGATTGAATCGTACAAAATTCCGGAGGGTAAAACCGGTATATGTACAATATGCAGTATGACTCTTGACTCTCTCCTTCTCAGAAAAGGCATCCCCATAAATCCTATTGGTGGTGGCATGGTCGAAATTGAAAATATGATTCCCAGACGGTTTACTGCAATGCTGAAATATGAATATACTACAATAGATCCTATTTCAGTAATGATCTCACAGGGAAATACAAAGGTGACAGAGGTAATAAAAACCGGTAACGGTTCTATCACCGGAAATATAAGGGAATTTCATATGGAAGCTGAAAGTACAGTCTTTGGTGTTGTTGAGGAACTGAATTCATCCGGATTTACAGGTGTTCTTGATGTTGGTGCACCAAATACTTCTCTGCTTGGTGTGCCGGTCACCCCGGATTACCAGGGTTTTGCGATGATAGGCGGTACAAATCCTGTTGCGGCAATAATTGAATCCGGCAGGAGTGCTGAAGTCCGGTCAATGAAGGGTCTGATCGATATCAGTAAAATAAATTACCTGTCGGATTACTGATCTTTTTCCGGATTTCCTGGCGACATTCATATTTTTCGGTTATTCACATGAATGATTATAAATTTTCAGGCATTTTTCCGGTTGGGGCCCGGGAAATTTACTTTTTTTCTGTTATGGGCTGAGCAGACTTATGCCTGGACTGTGCGTATTGCAGGAAATACCATATCTGATTGTGGTCAGATATTGGCAGATTTATATCCTTTTGTGGAACATTTCCAATAACTGGCGGTGCAATCAGAATATTGCTGCACTCCGGTGAAACGACCTGAGACAGGAATATTTCACCTGTTAGCCGGTTCAGGCAGATTATGCCATCAGATGAGTGGCTCTGGAGTTTCTTAAGAAAAGTTTGGGTCTATTTAAGTTCAAATTTAGAATATGGAATATTTCCGGCACCGATCTCGGTTTTAATATTGTATCCTCTCTCAATTCCGCATCCTATCAGGTTCATTCCGGTATATGCCACAATCGAGGTTCTGTAGGAGTCCGGTCTGATGTTCATGACTCCGCAGCCGGTTGTCACCGGAAATCTGAATCCTGCCTTCTGCATTGAGGATGCAATTGACATCACTGAATCCTCGGAGCTTTCAGGAATCTCGCGTATATTTGCGAGCATTATACCATTTCCGCTCTTTGTGGTCTCACTGATTGAAGTCATTCCTGAATTTATGAAGAGAATCAGCGGGTCCACTGTTGTTCCCCTGTAACCGATCAGTTCAGTAAAACCGACAGGTATTTTATCTCTTATTTTCATTGTGCCTCCGAATGCCATATGCACCGGAATTCCGTTCTTCTGCAGGATACCGTCCATTGTTACACTGCATACTGTAATGAAACCGACGTGTCCTTTGGGTATCCTTGGATCACTGTCAATTATTTTATATGATGTAAAAAATCCGTAATCTGCCCCGATTACATCGTCAAATGCTTTTGCAACTCCTTCTTCCTCCTCTTCAGGGACAAAGGACAGGTTGTATGCAACGTTTCCTGTACAGGTTTCCGGGTCGAAATTACTCCGGAAAGCAAGTTTTTCAAGCTTTGATATTACGAATCCGACTCTCTCATCTACAAGGGCATTTTCAGATTCTGCTATCCCGTTTTTTGTAAGGACGCGGCCGCGGTTACCTATTTTTTTTGTAAATCCCGCCTCATCAAGATAACTCAGGTAGTACTGCACCGCTCTGTCTGTCAGTACAAATCCCCGTGCTGCCATCAGTTCTGAGAGCCTCTTTGCTCCGACAGGTTCCTGATAATCTTTTAAAATCCTCAGTATCTCAATACATTTCCTCTCTGATCGTACAAAACTCATGGCGTAGTAAAAGCTCCTTATATTGTTGATGAAAAATTGTGATAATCCTTTAATTCTTTTTTTCTCTATAATTAATTGATCTGATCGGGATTTAATATAACTGTATTCAAAAAATTTACACGGTAACTCCGGGTTTATGGCTGGAAGTAAAAAAGTAATGATTTGTGCTGGGGATATTTCCGATTTGACTGTGCAGAAAAATATTTATTCTGCCCGGAATTCCGGGGCTAATATTTGTCATTACCGGCAGGCGAACCGGATTTGGATAGTTTTTATGATGTATGTCTGTTATTGTCAGCAGGTTGTGAATTAATATCTGGTAAGGTACTGTTCAACTTCCCATGGGTGGACTGTTGTTCTGTATGAATCCCATTCCATCTCTGCGATTGAATTCAGTGCTCCTGTGACGTGTTCTCCAAATGTACTGCAGATCAGGTCATCTTCCATAAGGTACCTGTTTGATGTGATGAGGTCACCTGGCAGTGTGTCAATATGTGCCTGCTTCCTCTCTGCTTCCGTCATGTGGAAGATGTTCTTGCTTGCGTCTGCCGGAGGTTCGATCTCGTTCTTTATACCTTCTATTCCGGCTGCAAGGATGGATGCAAAGGTCAGGTATGGGTTGCAGGTTGGGTCAGGGCTGCGCAGTTCTATTCTGGTTGAGCTTCCTCTTGGTGCCGGGACGCGGATGAGAGCTGTTCTGTTGGATGCACTCCATGCGATGTAAACCGGAGCTTCATACCCGGGTACAAGACGCTTGTAGGAGTTTACTGTCGGATTTGCAATTCTTGTTATACTCTTTGCGTGGTTTAGTACGCCTGCAATGAAGTGCTGTGAATCTCTTGAAAGCTGATTTGGTGTATCAGGATCGAAGAATGCATTTTTGCCGTCTTTGAAGAGTGAGCAGTTTACATGCATTCCGCTTCCGTTTATTCCATAGACGGGTTTTGCCATGAATGTTGCATGCAGGTTGTTCAGAAGTGCAATTGTCTTTGTTGCAAAACGGAATGTTACAACATTATCTGCTGTCTTCAGTGCATCGCCGTATTTAAAGTCGATCTCGTGCTGACTTTCTGCAACTTCATGGTGTGATGCCTCTATTTCAAAGCCCATCTCAGTAAGTGCCAGTATGATGTCACGTCTTACATTCTCTGCAAGGTCGGTCGGGGCGAGGTCAAAATATCCTCCCTGGTCCTGAAATTCTATGCTTGGTTTTCCGTTTATCATCTTAAACAGGAAGAACTCAAGTTCCGGACCTGTGTTGAATGTGTAGCCCATCTCTGCTGCTTCTGCGAGTGTCTTTTTCAGGATGTATCTTGGATCACCTTCAAACGGAGTACCGTCTGGCCGGTAGACATCGCAGATGAATCTTGCAACGCGTGACTCTTCCGGTCTCCAGGGGAGGACTGCGTATGTGGTGTGGTCCGGCTTAAGCAGCATATCTGATTCTTCAATACGTGCGAACCCTTCTATTGAGGAACCATCAAAGGATATTCCCTGTGTTAGTGCTTTTTCGGCCTGCATTGCAGGTATGGCGACATTTTTTATCTGGCCCTGGATGTCTGAAAACTGAAGTCTGATAAATTTGACTTTGTCTTTCTCTATCCTTTCCAGCATTCTGGATATTTCTGACATGATTATTACTTGAAAAAAGGTATATTTATAACTATCTTGGATCCCAATTTAGTTCAAATATGATCTATATAGAATTATATATTTGATTGTGGGGTAAATTTATCTGTTTATCTGTTATTCTGAGTTCATTACGTAATAATTAATGGATGTTTCGCATATTACTCCTGAGTACTCGCTCACTCTCTTGAAGTTTTCAATTATGTATGCAAAAGGAACAATTCCCGGTTTGTTTGTATCAAATAAATCATAGGATATTTTATCGCATTTTTTTCTGAATTCTTTAATGTCTGTCAGTGTATTGTTTGTGAGATTTATATCTTCGTTATAGAAGGATTTTACAGACGAATTCAGGATATTTATGGACTCGTATGACAGTTGGGTGAGTGAGTCCATCATTTTTCTTTCAACAGGGGTGTAAAGGAGTGATTTTACATTTTCTGCGATGTGTACGATCTGATCGCCTACTCTTTCAAGTACTCTTGATACCTGGAGATAATGGATAGCATTGTCCACATTTATCCCCATTTCTCTTGAAAGTGATACGTTTTTTAAGAGGAGGTTGTACTGCCTTGAGATCAGCCAGTACAGTCTGTTTATATCTCTGTCTCTCAGGATTATGTCATCCGTAAGTTCGCTGTCACGGGTTTTTAATGCGAAGAGTGAATCTTTTGTCATTCCTTCAATGATGACGATCATTCTTGATATTATGTTTTCAAATGGCATCTCTCCGGGATTTAAGAGGTCTTTAATCACAATTGTTCTCTCTGTCTCTTCCGATACCTCCTGACCTATTGAGACCTGGATGAACATTCTGACGACTCTGTGGGCAAAAGATGGGAGTCTTGTCTGAGCTTTTATTATTATCCGGTTATATCCGGTAACATAAGCGCCTATAAGTAGTCTGTAGAGTACATCCGGATCTCTGATCTCCTTCATATTGAACTCTTTTTCTCTCTCTGCCGTCTTGCCTGAGAGTCTTGGAGTTATTGTGAGGGTTCCGTCCGGCTGAACTATAAGTCCGAGAGGGTCATTTTTTTTAATGTCTGATTCTCTGATCCACTCTTTTGGCAGAGAGACTATATAGGAGGATCCGCCTGTTATCTGTACTTTTCTTATTTCCATGCATTTTTCACCGTTTAACTGAATATCTCATCATTGGAATTCTAAAACTCATCTTCATTTCCGGATTGGTTTTTAGGAAATCCTGTTATTCTCTGTTATGTTCTTTTCAGCTCTATATATTATTTCAAAATAGTATATACTTTTCTGGTGGGTGTCTCTTTATCTCAACCACGGATTATTTTACGGGATTATTTTCCGTTATGGTCCTGCGATGTAATATTGTACTTTCCGTTATGGATCTGTAATATCCGTAATATTTTCAGGCAGTTCCGAATGTGAGAAATATATTTTTGGAGTCTGCTGTATCCCGGAAAGCGGCACTGTGAAGTAGATTTCTTTTTGCAGGTTAAAATTCAGGTATAATAATGATAATGGTAATATTAATTTAGATGTGGTCTGAAAACGTCCGGATAAATGTTAATTCCGGAAAAATTGTGTTATGGGCGGCAGATGATGCTGACACGGCAATCTGGCTGTTTATTCTGAAAATATTTTATAAGGTTTATCTGCTGTTTACATCAGTATAAATTTCTGCAAATGGTGAGTATTTCCTGAAAAAATCATGCAGAAATCCTGAAAATTCATCACTGTAGCAGGCATCTCCGGAAAATACATCATATCCGTTATTTATGGACCTTCTGACATGTTTGCCAAGCCCTGACTGGAGAACTTCCGGTGAATTCAGAATCTCTCCGGCATTTCTGTACTTCCTTTCAATCTCCACATAATATCTTGCATTTTCAATATAAGGGCCTGAACTGGTGCTGTCAAGATGTTTATGGAAAAATTTTTCTGCATTTGCTCTGTTCCACAGCGGCGGACCTTCCCGCTTTATTATTCCGGGCAGATTATCATTTAAAAGTTCAAAGAGAAGTATGCAGTTTTCCTCTCCCATAAATTCGCTGTATCTGTTAACTGCAAATCCGTTTCTTTCAAGCATCTCCTCAATGCCGGATACACTCTTTCTGAGCTGCGGCACTATAATGTCAGGAATTGCATTTGGTGTTTTAAAGACAACTGAATAGATGTATGTGCCTCTTTCTGCAAGTATTTCCTTATATTCCTCTTTTGTAAGGTATTTTTTTTCCCGGAGTTCAAAAAAGATTTCTGATGGTTTTTCGAGGTACCCTCTTGAATATTCTGAGAACTCGGCCATCTTTGATGCCGAGAGCGACGCTGCAACATTTCTTCCAGGATCAACAGGATCAACGACGGTCAGCGGTTCATCAAAATCTTTTGTCCTGTGTTCCTCAATATCGATTATCAGGCCCGGTTTCCATTCGGATGCCGCGGCTCTGATGAGTTCTTTAAACCCGCCGTAATGGTAAACAAGAAGTTCACAGAGATATCCTGCAAACCCTTCTGTCATATGGTCTGAGCCGTACACTCCACATGATTTTGCAAACCGTTTGGCAAGGAGGATGTCATCTGTAAGGCCGGTCACTTTCTCTTTAATGTATCGTGTATGAAAAGGGGTCCTGTCAACCGCGCTGAGGATGTTTGCTGCTGATCTGATGCTGTAGCACGGGACGAGATCGATGTCAAATCCTTTGATATTTGTATTGATGTAGGGGTGTTCAGCATATTTTTCAACCGGAACTGCGCCGAATTTCTCTGTGATCTCTTTTGCCAGGGAAAGGCCTTTCTTCTCAAGGTCTTCTCTTGTGACAGAGGGGTCAAAAAGCATGAATACATCAAGATCCCGGTCTCCTGATACCCAGGTGTCGCGTGCAATTGATCCTACGACCATCCCGGTTGCATATTCGCTCCTGTCAACTTCGGCAAGCAGCTCCAGGGCTACGGATTCAACCCTCTCCCTCTCTTCCTGCTTTGGCCTGATCTTTTGAAGTATACTGTTTTCGATATCAGAATATTTCAAAACTCTACCTCCAGAATATCTTCGTACACCGGCCCCTGTGGTGTCAGTGTGCTCTTTTTCAGGTATATTGCTGATACCTTAAATTTGTCCGGGCTGAAACAGAAGCATCCGTCTGAATTCTGATATATTATCTCTTTTAATCCCGGGGAGTATTTTTTTATTCTTGCGAGAGTTGCGTGTGCTTTAAAATCTCTCTTCTCCTTTGGTATTCCTGCCTGACTGAGCAGTTCCTCAACGGCGCTGAAGAGTTTTTCAGATTCCCCCTTGTCAGTGCATGAAATCCATATTATGCGCGGGTTTTTCCTGCTGTTCAGCTCCGGTTTTCCGGTGGCCATCTCAAAAGATTCACAGGTAAGTTTTTTGAGGGCTGTGATAATTTCACTGAGTTTCTCCTCGTTCACTTCTCCTATAAATTTCAGGGTGATATGTGCAATATCCGGATTTACAAATGTAAGTTTTGCATCTGATTCTTTCAGTCTGCCATGAACTGCATGAAACTGCTCCTTTATCTCCTGCGGGAGTTCAATTGCCACAAATACCCTTGTCATATGATTAATATTTGTGCGGCAGTTAAGATGAATCATTCCAATATTTCCGGTGAAATATTGGTGGTCACTGGCATCCTGAAATTAATTAAGTGCCGGTCTGCTGAAGAATTCCCTGTAACGGGCTATTATCTGATATGATCTCCTGCCGCCCGTAAGTATTATCTTATCAGGTAAACAGTAAACCCGGTGCAGCAGACTGTACATAATTTAATCTCTGGAGTTCGGCCGCAATTTCCTGAAAATAGCGATATATTATATTTTTTAAGCCTCTGTCATATCAGGGATAAATCCTTTGATCGGCTCGGATGAGTATGGTTTTATGCCATCATAAACAATAATGTAATAGCTATCTACCGGAGGTTTTTTTATTGGGAGAAAATTTAAATATTGTAGTATATACTCTTGAAATCTGTCCAAATTGTGAAATATTGAAGACTTTTATTAAAGCAAACGGTTTTGAATATTCTGAACTTGATCTCTCAGATCCCGTTAATATGACCGAACTTCGCCTTAACAATGTCTTTGTCAGGGAAGCGCCGGTTCTTCAGGTGGGGGATACTTTCCTTACGTCATCAGAGATATTTAAAGAGGGTTCAGTAAATGCGGATACTGTCCTTCCTCTTATAAAAGGTGATTAACTGATGCCGGGAGAACAGAACAGGGCCTCAAGACAGAAGACCCTTGATGGATTTACTCTCCCTCCGCTTCCGAAAGTCAGGACTTCAACCGGCCATATAATTGACTGGGACCGGGAGAGAATAGTCCGGATGATTCTGAAGGAATCACTTCTTTTAGAGGAGTTTTATGGGGGGAAAGCAGCAGATGAGGAGCTTGCAAGGGATATTGCCAGAAATGTTGAGCAGAAGATCCTTAAAATGGGACTTAAATTTCTGAGCGGACCTTTGATCAGGGAAATTCTGAATATTACACTCATTGAAAATGATCTTCATGAATACAGGAATGTTCTTACAAGAGTGGGCACGCCTGTTTATGATGCTCATATGATTGATGTCGGAAAGGGTTTTGAGTCCAAGGATAATGCAAACCTTCAGGAAAATGCCGAGACATCGCATAAGAAGAAGGCTGACAAGATAAGCAAAGAGCAGTATCTCCTCCAGCTGCCTCCGGAACTTGCGGATTACCACCTGCGTGGTGATATGCACATTCATGACCTTGAGTATTTTGGCACAAGACCGTTCTGCATTGACGGCAGCACTGTCATTCCAATGAGATCTGCCGGCCGTATCCGGAGTGTGCGGCCTGATGAACTGCTCTTCTCAGGAGATACCCTGCATACTGATGATCTTGAACTTCTTACAAAGAAGGGCTGGGCCTGTGTGGATAAGGTTACCCGGCGTAAGGTGAATGACGGAGAACTGATCCGGATAAAGACATCGGGTGGTCGCTCACTGTCCGTCACAAAAGAGCACAGGATTCCTGTGCAGAAAGATGAAGGGATGGTTATCAGGAAAGCAGAGGAGATAGTAAAGGGTGATATACTCTATGCAATCTCAGATTCAGATTCTGTCCGTGGCGAACCTGTCAGTGAGATTGATCTCATTCATGAACTGATTACATCTGTTCCCGATGACCTGCTGGAAGGGATTTATGTACGGGGAGCCGGAGAATATTTCTCCTCTGTTGTGGAGGCTGGTGAAGCTGAATCATTCCAGGGAATCTCAGAGGCTCTTGGCATCACCCACCAGAAGCAGTGGTATTCCAGGGGTATAATGCCAATCAGGCATTACCTTGAGTTCTGTAATCATTACGGGATAGCTGAGAGATCAGGTATTACAGTTGGGGCGACCGGAAGCACTCATGATCTCCCAGCCATTCTTCCTGTTACTCCTGATCTTATGCGTCTGCTTGGTTTCTTTGTATCAGAAGGAAATTACAATGCTTACCCTGAAAAGGGACAGTATAATCTCGCTATCACAGAAAACCACCAGTCAGCAGCAATCCAGGCATCAGTAACGGAGACCCTGAATACATTTGCAACAGTTACACAGCCTGTTGATGATATAACCACAATTTATGGTGTAGAAGTTGAAAAGAAGCGTGCACTACAGGTATATTTCGGAGGAAAGCTGGTTTATCTGCTATTCCGGTTTGTCTTTAATATTCCTGAAGGAAGTGTGCAGAAACGCCTGCCATGGATAGTCTATCATGCTGATAATGCCCTGCTGCGTGAATTCCTCTCAGCACTCTTTACCGGAGATGGATCTGCATATTACAGGCCGGAAAAATCTGATTGTATTGTTAATTATACAACTGCTTCTGAGTCACTTCGCCAGGAGCTTAGTCTTCTTCTGACATCACTTGGAATAAATCCACATATTACAGAACTGTACAGTGAAGATTCCGGGCGCCGGACGCTGTACCGGGTTCAGTTCCAGGGCAGAAAGAATGTTGAAATATTCTCAGAATATGCATCATTCCTCGATGAACGTCAGGCCCATATTGACAATTTTATTGCAGGCTGTCATGAGATCAAAAAAGCCGGCGGACCGGAACGTGTGGTTTCAGTTGAGCCTGATACGCCCTCTGGGTCGTATGTTTATGATTTCTTCCTGAAAGGTGACGGAAGTGAAGAGAGCCATACATTTTTTGCATCAGACGGGCTTTTGATTCATAACTGTCAGGACTGGGACCTCAGGTACTTCTTCTATTATGGCCTTATGCCGGACGGAAACGGAACCAAAGCCTCGGTTGCAGGCCCGGCAAAGAGGGCTGAAGTGGCAGTGCTTCATGCAGTTAAGGCTCTGGGCAGTGCTCAGACAAATTTCGCCGGAGGGCAGGGTTATTACAACTTCCTCACATTCCTTGCGCCATATTTTGAAGGTCTGGATTATGAATCCATTATGCAGCTGATGCAGATGTTTGTCTATGAGATGACACAGATGATGGTTGCAAGAGGTGGTCAGGTCGTCTTCTCCTCAGTGCAGTTAAGCCCGGGCGTTCCTAAACTCTGGAAAGATAAACCATGCATATACAAAGGTAAAATATGGGATGGTGAACAGGCCCCTCTGAAGGTTTACGGTGATTTCGAGAAGGAGGTCCGCCTCCTTTTCAGGGCGCTTATGGAAGTCATGCTTGAGGGTGATTACTGGGGCAAGCCGTTTAATTTCCCAAAGCCTGAAGTGAGCATTGAGCCGGATTTCATGGAAGAGGATGAGGAGTTCAACCGTAATAATCCGGGAATTCCTTCGTACAGGGATTTGTACCTGCTGACCTTTGAACTTGCATCCAAGTACGGCACACCATATTATGACAATCAGATTCCTGCATACAGGGGTGCCGGAGAGGGTATATCGTGCTATCAGTGCTGTGCCTACCAGTTCTCATCAATGGCTGATGATGACGATCATTTTGATGATAAACTCATATTTAAAGACGGGAAGCATTTCTCGATGGGTTCATGGCAGGTCGTCTCAGTCAACTGCCCAAGGGCTGCATACAAGGCTGAAGGCAGCGATGAGGCATTATTCTCCGAACTTAAGAGGCTGATGGATGTTGCCACTGAGATCTTTAAGATAAAGAGACGCTGGATGGACAATATCCGCGCAAAGGGCCGTATGCCCTTTGCAATGCAGAGGCCAAAGGATCCAAACGATCCTGACAGTGAGATCAGGGGTGAGGTTGCGGTGGACCTTGAAGGTCTGGTCTATACTGTCGGTATTGTCGGCGTAAATGAGATGGTTAAGCATCATACCGGATATGAACTGCATGAAAACCGCGAGGCATTTAAGCTTGCCGTACGTGCAATGACTGAGATGGAGCTTTATGCAAAGGAGATCTCATCAAGGCAGGGGATGACCATTGCCCTTGCAAGAACCCCTGCGGAGACAACCGGACAGAGGTTTGCAGTGGCTGATCTCATTGAAGATAATTTCCACGATTATGCGGCTGATGTTGTAAAAGGAGATCTCAAATCTGCTCTTGAAAATCTGGGTGAGTCCTTTGATCTTCCGGTTTACTACACAAACGGCACCCATGTCTCTCCCGGAGCCGATGTAACCCTTACAAAGAGAATGGAGATTGAACATGTCTTCTTCCCTATAGTTGACGGCGGTAATATATTCCATATCTGGCTTGGGGAGGCAAGGCCTGATCCAAGAGGGCTTATGGATATGGCTATGAATCTCTGTAAAAATACCCAGATCGGATATTTTGCATTCACAAGAGATCTTACAGTATCTTTAAAACAGTTTACCGAATATAAGCCTGAAGATGATAAGGAACCGGTATTCTCTCCGGTTGACAGCGGAATTCGGGTATGATTATATGTTTGATATCGACAGGGATATTCTCTCTATAGATGTAGGGAAGGGAACTCAGGATATTCTTTTTTTTGATCCGGAAAAATCCGTTGAAAATTCTGTGAAATTTGTTCTCCCTTCCCCGAATGTCATTGTCGGAAAGGAGATCATGGCTGCGGTGAGAACCGGCCGGCCTATTCATCTGAAAGGTTTTACTATGGGTGGCGGGGACTGTGTTGCTGCGATTATGCACGCAGTTAATTCCGGTACTGGGGTGACAGCAACTGAGGAGGCCGCACTTACCATAAGGGACAATGCTGATTCAGTTCGCGAGAAGGGAATTAAAATTACGTCCTGTGCACCTTCTGATGCAGTTGTTATTGAGACCAGGGATTTTATGGAGAGGGAGATTAAAGGTGTCTTTGACTCCTTCTCCCTTGATTATCCCAAAAATTTTGCCTTTGCAGTTCAGGATCACGGGTATTCTCCGGATATGAGCAACAGGATATACAGGATGAATCTCTTCAGAGAACTTCTGGATGAGAATGACTGGGTGCTCAATTCCCTTACGTCAGATCCTCCGCATCCTTCAATGACAAGGATGCGGTCTGTCCTGAAGCAGGCGCCGGGAAGTCTTGTAACAGATACCGGACCTGCGGCAATTATGGGTGCGTTATGCGATCCTGTCGTGAAGAAGATGTCTGAATCCGGCCTTGTGCTTGTCAATGCCGGAAACGGGCATACTCTTGTTTTTACGATTAAAGGCACGGAAATTTATGGTATTTTTGAGCACCATACGGGGAGGCTCTCAACGGCCGGTCTGCTTAAATATATTGAGGAGCTTAAGAGAGGTACAATTTCCGGGAAGGAAGTATTTGATGACAACGGACACGGTGCAGAGGTAAGAAAGCCTCTTCTTACAGATAATATTGCAGTTACTGGCCCTAACAGATTTAAGCTGCTGCCGGATGCATATCAGGCGGCACCGTATGGCGATATGATGCTCTCAGGTTGTTTCGGCCTTCTCAGATTCTGGGAGGAGCTTAGGGGTTAAAGTTTCTGAATGTGCCGGTGGTCATCTGTAAATGGTCATCCGGAATTAATCAGTTGTGATTATAAAAAACCGACTTTTTTTGTCGCTGAAATTACTTATAAATAAAAACAGAACCATATTGTTTCCATGGAAAGGCAGGATTTAATATTTTTTATCGGTGCAATTGCCATAGTTCTTATTCTGGCTCTTGTTGTAAAGCCGCTGATAAACGGAGATCCGATTATTCCCCTGCCTGAAACTTCAAATGATACAATTACCGTTCCACAGCAGATCCCTGTTCCGCAGGGCGCTATGGATAATCCTTATTCCCCTTCCCTTTCAGTAAAACCTACAGCGGCAGCTACTCCCGAATGGGACGGTCTTACTCCTAAAGAGGTGCAGTTTGTCGATCCCTCCACATATAATATGCAGTGGGAGTCTCAGCTCAAAGACTTTGGTTTCAATGTGCCTGCCGATGAGGAGATAAATGAGACATATGTCACATATGCCGAGATCAACGGGCAGTGGGATGCTACAACCCAGATCTTCAATATTCCGTACCCTTACTGGATTATGGATGTGACGCTGGAGGGCTTTGGATCAGTTGGTGGTGAGGGTGCAGAGGCCGGTCAGCAGTTTTACCTCACACCTTCGGTAAATATTCAGGTGATGAATGCCGACAAGCCAAACGGCGTTGAATATGTCCTTAATACAATGACTGAGGCTCCTTTCCCGGAGGAAGCACTTCTTGAGGGAGTGGATGAATCCGGGGCAACAATTGCGAGGGGTGAATTTGAGGAGTTCATCTGGCGACATGAATTTTATGAGGGATTCGGCAATTATTACTTCATAATTCATCCCAATATGCTTCAGTCCTATAAGATTGAGATTAAAATCCCGTCCAGTTATGTCTGATTTTTGTCAGATTAAGGATAATCCCGGACATCTCTGGAATAAAAAAAGGACTTTGTCCGGGTGGTATAAATTCCGGTCTGAACATTACTGAAATTTATTGAAATTAATATTCTGTTTTTTCAGGACTTTCTCTTGAGTTCCGGTTTATTTCTCTCAGTTCTGTACTTCTTTTGCAGATATGCTGTGAACTGCAATAAATTCACGGATAATTTTTGCAGCAACCGTAGCAGTCTGACCTGAATCTGTCGGGCATACCTCTACGTAATCAAATGCAGATGCATACGGGCCGATCTTTCTGACAAGGTCCCTTATGTCAAAGGTATCAAGCCCAAAGGGTTCGGGAGTCCCCAGTCCCGGAGTCAGGCAACAGTCTATGACATCCGCGTCAATAGAGAGATAGGTTTTTCTTCCGGAGATTATACTGATGATCTCATCACATATTCCGGAGATGCCTCTTCTTCTGACATCGTCCGGAGTGTAAAGATGAATTCTTTCATTCTCCCCTGCAAGCCGGAATTCTTCTTCAGGTCCGCTTCGTGCACCGATGATAAATATCTCCGCGCCCATATCGAATGCCCTTCTGGTGACACAGGCGTGGTTGAAAGGTGTGCTGCCGAATTCCTCCCTTAAATCCAGGTGGGCATCGCATACGACATAGCATTCGGGCCTTATGGCATTCAGTGCGCCAATGGTGAGTGAATGTTCCCCCCCGAGGATTACCGGAAATTTGTTCTCTTCCGTGAAATCACGCACTGCAGATTCAACTTCGCATATGACCATCTCAGGAACGGTTGATATTTCAAGGTCTCCCATGTCGCATATGGCTATCTCTGAGATGTCCAGATCAAAATCCGGGAGATATGTCTCGAAATTCCAGGAAGCCTCCCTTATTGCCTTAGGGCCGAGTCTGGTTCCTGAAAGGTATGATGTCGTTCCGTCGTAAGGGACACCGAATATTATGTAATCAGCGTCTTCGTAAGCGCATTCAGCATCTGCAAAAAAAGGTTTTAGAAAGTATTGCATTTTATTTAACTGTCAAGTTTCTTCTTTCCAAGTGATGAAATATATGGAATCTCTGAACCGGCCTCAAGTGTTGCAGCCTTGTCAGCACCAATATTCATCTCAAACATCTCAAAATCCTTGATATCCATTAACTGGACTGTGTCGCCGGCTATTGATATAACCTGCGCGCTTCTTCTCTCTACAATCGGGACGTAGGTCTTTGCTGAAACCGGCTGAACGATTGATCTCTTTACTCCGTCAAATATTCCCATTGCATCAATTCTTGACTTTGCAGCACCGTGTTTTCCGGGTTTTGAGGTGGCAATTGCGAGAATTTTACATGGTTCATCTTCGATTACAACGTAGCGGCCTTCTTTTAATTTTCCAATTTCTGTCTGTTCTTTCATGATGATCAAACTCTATATGTTATATCTAAATCACCTTAAATAAAATCAACGAAAAAAGAAAGGTTTGGGTACAGGATGCAGGAAGATTTCAAAAGACACTGTGAAGAGATGTCACAGAGGGTAATCAGCGGTATTTCCGGGATTGAAGGTACCCGTGAGGGCGCAAGGATCGTCTGTCAGGGTGCTGACGGCACAGCGACAAAACTTATCGACAAAATCGCGGAAGATATTGTATTTGATTATATCCGGGAAAATAACCTCTGCCGGTATGCCGTCAGTGAAGAGGCAGGGATTTATGACTTTGGTTCGGGTGAGGGCCGGATATTTCTGGATCCAATCGACGGAACACATAATGCAGTGACCGGAAATCCGTTTTATGCCCTCTCTGTTGCTTATGAGTATGAAGGGGAGATAACGCATGCATTTGTGAAAGATCTTGCACATGGTGAACTGTTTTATGCCTCTGAAGAGACCGGTGCTGAGGTTGACGGGAGGAGAGTGTCAGTCTCAGATACAGATCTGCTTGAGAAGGCCACTCTCAGTATCTATGGCAGGAAGTTTGACCCGTCATCAATAGAGAAGCTTGGCAAAAAGGTGAGACGCTGGAGACTTTACGGTGCATCAGCCCTTGAACTGTGCTATGTCGGTGCAGGCAGACTTGACGGGTTTGTTGATGTAAGGGATACGTTGAGAGTCACTGATGCTGCGGCCGGTATGTATTTCTGTAAGTGTGCGGGCGGTGTTGTTACCGGCCGGACGGGCGGGCCGGTTAATTTTTCTGATGATGTATCGGACGGGCGCTGCCTTGTTGCGACAAATGGCTGTATCCACAATAAGGTTATTGAGTACCTCAGGTGAAAGTAGAAGGGCTTTTAGGTTTTGCAGATGAGATTTGGAATTGTATCGCGTCCGGATAATAAGGATGTTCTGGAGTACGCAAGGGAATTTGGTGCTTTTATATCCGGAAGAGGACATCAGGTGATATTTGAGCGGAAGACGGCGGATGCGCTCTCGATAGAGGGCGGAGTCCCGTTTTCTGCAATTGATACAGATATTATTGTCGTTATTGGAGGTGATGGTTCTGTATTGCGCTGCGTCAGGGAGATTGGCAGGCAGATCCCGCTTCTCTGCATCAACAAGGGTCATGTTGGATTTCTCTCTGAACTTGAACCTGATGAGGCAAGGGAGCAGTTTGAAAAGATCGAATCCGGAAATTTTACCATTGAAGAGAGGATGAGGCTTTCAGTAAAGGTTGACGGTTATAATGTCGGCGATGCCCTTAATGAAGCTGTCATTGTTACATCACGGCCTGCAAAAATTCTGGAGTTTACAATCAATGTGGATCATGTTCCGGCTGAGAGGTTCAGGGCAGATGGTGTTCTGATAAGCACACCGACAGGTTCTACAGGTTACGCCATGAGTGCCGGAGGGCCTATTGTCGATCCGTTAATCGAATGTTTTCTGGTAGTGCCTCTTGCACCGTATCATCTCTCCTCAAGGCCTCATCTTATCAGTATCGAACGAAGGGTTGGTGTTGAACTTGACAGTCCGAAGCCGGCTGATCTTGTCATTGACGGTGAGCTGATAATGGAACTTTACAACGGCAATGTTGTCAGCATCGAAAAGTCCGAAGATCCTGCACTGTTCATAAATCTTGGCAAAAATTTCTTTGCAAAAGTTGACAGCAAACTGAAGAGTGTCTGACTGAATTTTCTGTTGTCAGATCATTCTTTATTCCTGTTTTAATGCGGAATGGAAGTCAAGATACATGGGAATTGTCTCTCTACGTGAATTTGTAGCCCTTTTAAAACCGAATTTTTGGTAAAAGGTAACTGAATTCTGTTTTGAATCTACAGTTAATATCCTGCAACCCACACTGTTTGATATTTTGAATGCAATATAAAATATTTCATCAACCATATGGGTTCCAATCCCCTTATTTTCAAAATTTTTATCTGTTGCAAGTCGTGCAATTTTCAATGCAGGATATTTTCTATAGATAATATCATCCTGACGATCTACATTTTCCAGGTTATCAATGCTGATACAGTCATTAACCAGTGTGAAATAACCTGTGATATTGTTATTCCAGTATAAAAGGCGCGTAACTGAAAATTTTCTAATCTGATTGTCCAGTGCATCCTGTACCAAAAATTCGTTTAATTCAGATTCAGAACAATCAAACCCTGATAATTTGTCCTTTTTTGATAAAAATGAAAATATTAACTGTTCTTTGGGAATATTATCCGGGAGTTCCATTTAATCTGTTTTGTATTCTGCTCTTTTTGCAGCATTTTTTAGCATTTCTCTTGCTTTTTTTGGATAAGTAGGATGTCTCATATATTTATTGAATCTTCGGGCATCGCTACCGGAGAGTGTTAATCCCAGTTCTATTGGTTTTGCCATTTTTTCCTCCTTAATTATTATTTTCGGATTATAAGTGATATTCTACTAATCTGTTTTTTTGTATATATAGTTATTCCTGGGTTCTTAGTTCAGGACGATTTTGATTTTTGATAAACCATATTCCGTAATCTGTTTGTAAAAGACTTATCAGTTTTGCAGATCAACTCTTTTAACAGGAGGTTGGAGGAAAATTGCAGGTTTCAATGAAGCTTGAGGTCAGGGATCTGCCGGGGCAGCTCCTTGCAGCCTTAAAACCAATATCGGAAGTTGGCGGGAATATAAAATCAGTGATACACGAACGTGATCCCCTTTCTGAAAACGGAACCCTTGATGTCCGGATTCAGCTTGAACTTCCGGAAAATAAGCTTGATGAGATGATTGATCTCATGAAGAAGAGTAATGTAAATATTCTCAGGGTCGGAGAAGAACAGCATCTTATCAGAAAGTCCTTCATTCTTATCGGTCATCTTCTGCATACAGATCTCAGTGATACTGTGCAGAAAATTGATGATACCGGATTTGCAGAGGTAGGTGCTCTTTCAATGGTAATGCCGGCTATAAATGAGCCTACGTCTGCAAAGATGACAATAAAATCCGACAGTCTGGAGGATATAGGGCGTGCCCTTGAGATTCTGCGTAATATCGCGGAGAAGAAGGATATTCTGATAATAGAGCCTCTGGAGGACTTTTAAATGAAGGTTGCAATAATCGGTTTTGGATCTGTCGGTAAGGGAATCGCTTCAATAATCAGGGATAAGGGCCTTGGCATCACGGTAACTGCCATTGCCGATTCAAAGAGCGCTGCAATAGACAATAGTGGTCTTGACATCCAGTCAGTATTCATTGCAAAGGAAAACTCCGGATTATGCGGAAAAATCGGGCTGACTCCGGATGATGTTATATCGGAAGCTGATTTTGATGTTTTAATTGAGGTTACTCCTACTGATGCAGAGACCGGAGAGCCTGCACTTGGTTATATAAGAAAGGCACTATCATCAGGTAAGCATGTTATTACATCAAATAAAGGTCCGGTGGCACTTAAATATCCGGAACTAAAAGAACTCGCAGATGAGAACGGCGTTGAGCTGAAGTTTGAGGCAACAGTCTGCGGTGCAATACCGATCATACTCTCACTGCAAAACGGCCTTGCGGGGAATGATATAAAAAGAATATATGGTGTCTTCAACGGGACATGTAATTACATCCTGACCAGAATGGCTGATGAGAAACTGACATACAGTCAGGCTCTTCTGGAGGCAAGGGAGCTTGGATATGCCGAAGCTGATCCTACCTACGATGTCATGGGTATAGATGCGGCGATAAAGCTTGTAATCCTTGCAAATACTGTCCTTGGCTATAAAAAATCCCTTGAGGATGTTGAAATTGCAGGCATAAATATGATCACGTCAGAATCCCTTCAGCTTGCAGGCGAGGATGACCTTACCATCCGGCTGATTGGTGAGATTGACTGCGAAAAAGAACTTTTAAGGGTTATGCCGCGTGTTCTGCCCAAAAACCACACTCTTGTGGTTCACGGAACTCTCAATGCAGTAACTGCGGAGACTGACCTTGCAGGGGAGGTTACATTAATCGGCCGTGGTGCCGGTTCTGTAGAGACTGCAAGTGCAATTATTGCAGACCTGCTCTTTATCAGGAAATTAAATGGCCGGTGTGCTTGAGAAGAGGCGTGAGCTTCTTGGATTTATGAGGGATTTTACCCTCGAAAAAGGATTTTTTACAGTTAATGACATTGCCGGAACTTCAGGTATTCCGAGAAGTACTGTACAGGACTGGGTAAACCGTCTTGCCAGTGAAAAGTGTATTATTTTAAAAGAAGAGAAGAGGGGCAGAGTTCCGGCGAGGTATGTGACCACCGGAACTATGCTGCAGTCGGCATGCAAGAGTATTTTCACAACCGTTGACGGGAATAATGTTCTGATATTTCATGAATGCAGGAGCGGTGGTTGTGCTGCATTCTGCCGGCATCATCATTCTCTTGCCGGCGGCGGGATTTCAAGGGCGACACGGGAGGGAACTTTGCTTGTTGAGTATGCATCTGTTGCAGGTCATAAGGGTGATATGAAGAGAATTGGTCTTTTCCCTGATCCGGCCGTAGGTATTGCAGATCTCCGGAGGGCAGGCACCTGCGGTGAGTTTATTGTCCAGACTATCCGGTGTATAGGCGGCCCGGCTTATTCGCTGACAGATATGATGAGCCTTGCAGAGGGCGTTGTCGATGTTAGGACCAGAAAGATAGAGGGCAGCAGTATTGTTGAAGGTGAAGTGACAACAAAGGCTCTCAGCCATCTGATAATTGGTATTGACGATACCGACAGTAAGGATGGAGGTGCAACATTTGCCCTTGCACTTGGCCTGCTTCAGTATCTCCGGAAGGTGAAAGGAGTTATTCCTATAGTTCACCGGGTGGTCATGCTTAAACCTGATCCTTCGATCTGCACTACCGGGAATTCATGCAGTTATATTGAGCTTGCGGTCGATCCGGTTGTCTTTTCCCACGTACGTGAGCTTGCTCTCCGTTTTGTTGAGGAGGAGTCCCTCTCTGAGGACTGGGGTATTGCTTTCAAATGCGGCTTTGAGATCAGCGATGAACTGAGGGATTTTGGCCGGCTCTCAAGAAGAGAAATTCTGGATGAGGTTTATGCCCGGAATGTTGCGAAGGATAACAGTATATCCCTGTATGGCGGCAGGGGTATTATCGGGGCACTTGCAGCAGTTTCATTTCGCGGGCTTTCTAATGATATTCAGTTAAATCCATATGCAGGATTTGATGCCTGAATCCTCCGGTATATCTATTCTGTTGCAGCATTTCTCCAGGCTGAGGATTGCCTGCTGTTCAGTTTTCATTCATTTTATGGCCCCCTTTTTTATGGCACTGTTTTTTTATTCATATTTTAATCAGACACCATCTCCGCGTTAGCAGGGCGTGGTTAATTGACAAACCGTTTGATTAATCAGGTCTCTGGGTTGATATTAATATCAGGATAATTATGACCGAGAGAAAATTTATGTTATATCTGCTTCCGGCTCTTCTGCTGGTTTTTGCATGTGTGCTGGCATCCGGATGCACAGGTGCTGATCAGAGGGTTAATTCACAGGGAGTTGGTCCGGATGATAAGAATTCACAGGTGACAGCACAGGCAGGGGATAAGGTGTCTGTTTATTATAAAGGGACACTTGATGACGGGGAGATATTTGACCAGTCAAAGGAAGGAAACCCTCTTGTCTTCATCCTTGGCTCCGGCCGGATGATTAAGGGTTTTGATGATGCAGTCTCTGGCATGAAAGCCGGGGAAGTTAAAACAGTAACACTCACTCCCGACGTGGCATATGGTGAGTATGATGAAGCTCTTCTCTTTCCGGCAGACCGATCAACTTTCCCTGAAGGCGAGGAGCCTGAGGTAGGGCAGCAGTTTTATATCTCTGATAATTCCGGCAGGCAGTACCCTGTAACAATTGCCGATATTACAGAGGATGAAATAATTCTTGATGCAAATCATAAGCTTGCAGGCAAAAATCTGACTTTTGAGATTACACTTGCTTCAGTTGAGAGATAATTATAATTAAATTATATTTAAATTATGTTTGAGTTATATTTAAATTATGTTTGAGTTATATTTAAATTATGTTTGAGTTATATTTAAATTATGTTTGAGTTATATTTAAATTATGTTTGAGTTATATTTAAATTATGTTTGAGTTATATTTAAATTATGTTTGAGTTATATTTAAATTATGTTTGAGTTATATTTAAATTATGTTTGAGTTATATTTAAATTATATTTATTTATTCATTTATCATTTTTTCTGACGTGGATTTGTGGTGATTTACAGTTCTGCGCCATATATTCTTCTTAATTTGTCCTTAATCTCTAAAATGCGTAATGAGTGATTATTATTTTCTTTTTTTTTCAGCGTTTTTCCTCAGCCGTTTCTGTTATATATCTGACTGTCCTAAGATAGTGGGATGTCAGGGGCAGAGAAAGGAGACCTTTTACTTGTTCATTTTACGAGCAGGACATCGGAAGGCGAAGTATTTGAATCATCTCTTGAGGGCGATCCACAGGAGGTGCGTCTTGGTGAGGGCAAAATAAATCCTGTATTTGAGGAGGCTCTTGCAGGCATGAAACCCGGAGATAAGAAAACAGTTAGTCTTCCGGCTGAGAAGGCTTATGGCAGTTACAGCAGCAGGCTTGTCTTCCGGATGAAGAAGAAGCATCTTAACCTTGTGGGTGATCCTGAAAAAGGAGATATGGTGAATATTACTCTCCCAAACGGCAAAAAGGCGCTTGTGGAAGTTGTTGAGTCGTCCGGAAAATACCTTAAGGTAGATGGCAACCATCCGATGGCCGGTGAGGATATGGAGTACGAGATTATTCTTGTGGATATCCTTCCGGATGAGAAGATCTAAGAATTTCTGAGAATGAAGGCTGGAATCCGGAGTTTTCCTCTTCTTCTGGTTTTTAGTTTTCAGGAAGGTATATGGGACAATACATAATAATACTGTTTCAGGTGGTATAATTTATCTATCTTTATCAGTTTTTGGAACCAAATATTAACAGACTGACTGAATAATATGCCGGAGAAAGAATATGTCACAGACCGGAAAGGGAGAAAGTTTGAGATCTATGATCCTCCCTTTTACAGACCGGAATTTAATGAAGCCCACAGGTATATTATTGATGAATATGATGTGGCTAATAAGGATATTGCGATATTTATCCCCTGC
This sequence comes from Methanoplanus limicola DSM 2279, assembly GCF_000243255.1. Classification (NCBI taxonomy): domain Archaea; kingdom Methanobacteriati; phylum Methanobacteriota; class Methanomicrobia; order Methanomicrobiales; family Methanomicrobiaceae; genus Methanoplanus; species Methanoplanus limicola. The sequence continues at coordinate 63,472 of NZ_CM001436.1, read as the reverse complement.
GCCCTCAGAAAACCATACAGCGAAAGCCCGAGTCACAGGCTTTTTCAGGGTATTATTGACGGTGTTTTACAGCCGGAGCAGTATCATAAGGTTATCTTTGGTACATGCGGGGTTGTCCCGTCAGAACTTGAACTGATGTACCCTTTTGCCAATTATCATTATATGCTCGGAAAGTGCACAGATGATAAGGTGAAGCAGGACTTTCATGAGATTGAGGTTGGAAAACTTCTGGAATATTTTGGGAAGACGAAGGAGACTTACCGGATAAGGATTGCATACTGCATAGGCCCTTTCAGAAAGGCAATGGCTGAAGCCTGCCGGATTTCCGGAACTGAGATGCACCTCCTGCCGTCTGATCCGATGATTGACAAAATGTATGACATTGACTGTCCTTTTCCGGAAGGGAGCCTTTCAATGCAGGAGTATATTGATGAATTCAGGGACGGGCTGAAGATGGTCAGGGATGAGGTTTATAGTGACCTGTTGTAGTAATCTCCAAAAATCCGGGTCCTGAAGAGATCACTGTCCACCTTCAAGCTTCTTTCTGAGTGCTGTTATTTTATCCCTCAGAAGTATCGCACGCTCGAATTCCAGTGATTCCGCTGCAATATTCATGTCGGCTTCAAGTTCGATGATGACATTTGGTATGTCTGAATTTGGTATATGTTTTATATCCGTGATCTCTGTCTCTTTCTCTTTTACAGGTTTTATGATAGTTTTTGGTGTGATCCCATGTGTTTTATTGAATGCAATCTGCATACTTCTTCTTCTCTTTGTCTCATCGACTGCCTTTTTCATTGAGTCCGTTAATTTATCGGCGTACAGGACAACATGGGCATTGACATTCCTCGCCGCACGTCCGATTATCTGAATCAGGCTTCTTGCATCACGTAAAAATCCTTCCTTGTCAGCGTCAAGTATCCCGATAAATCCGACTTCCGGAATGTCAAGACCTTCTCTGAGGAGGTTTATTCCTACAAGGACATCAAAGCGTCCGAGGCGCAGCTGCCTGATGATCTCGGTTCTCTCAATGGTATTTATGTCTGAATGAAGGTATCTCGTTTTAATGCCTTTTGATGCCAGGAATTCGGAGAGTTCTTCAGCAAGTCTTTTTGTGAGCGTTGTGATGAGCACCCGGTCACCCTTTTCAATGGTCTTTTTGATCTCAGAGAGGAGATCATTCATCTGACCTTCAATTGGCCTTATCTCAACTTCAGGGTCTGTAAGGCCTGTCGGCCTGATGATCTGCTCCACAATATCAGATGAGTGCTCTTTTTCGTATTCACCCGGAGTTGCGGATACAAAGATGACATTTCTCATGTACTCTTCGAATTCACTGAACACGAGCGGCCGGTTGTCAAAAGCAGAAGGAAGCCTGAATCCGTAGTCCACAAGCGGCACTTTTCTTGACCGGTCGCCGTTGTACATGCCTCTCACCTGCGGCAGGGTCTGGTGGCTCTCGTCAATGATCATCAGGAAGTCATCCGGAAAATAGTCCAGGAGGCAGAATGGTTTCTCGCCGGGATTTCTGTTATCAAAAAACCTTGAATAATTTTCAATGCCTTTGCATGACCCTGTCTCTTCGATCATTTCAATATCAAAGAGGGTTCTCTGCTTTAAGCGGTGTGCTTCAATTGCGCCGAGTTTGGGGAGCTGTTCTTCAAGTTCTGCCCTTATCTTTACCAGGGCATCCTCTTTTTCTTCTTGGGGAATGACATAATGCCTTGCAGGATAGATGAAGAAATACTTCATTGATTCTGTTTTTTCACCTGTGTTTTTGTCAATCTCAGATATTCTGTCGATAACATCTCCGAAAAATTCTATCCTGATTATATTGTTGAAATATCCGGGGATGAGATCGATTGTATCTCCCCTGACCCTGAACCGTCCCGGAGCCAGTTCAGTGTCATTTCTTTCATAGAGTATGTCCACAAGGCTGCCGAGAAGTTCGTTTCTCCTGATACGGTCCCCGGTTTTGATCTCAAAACCGAGTTTCTGGAAATTTTCCGGATTACCAAGACCATAGATACATGAAACCGATGCAACGACTATGACATCATCCCTTGAGAGGAGGGATGCCGTTGCCGCAAGCCTCATCTGCTCTATTTTTGGGTTGATCTGTGCGTCCTTCTCGATATACTGGTCTTTCTTCGGGATGTACGATTCCGGCTGGTAATAATCGTAATATGATACGAAATATTCCACCCGGTTCTCCGGGAAAAATTCCTTAAATTCGTTATATAACTGTGCTGCAAGTGTCTTGTTGTGTGCAAATACAAGGGTTGGCTTCTGCACTTTTTCAATCACATTTGCGATGGTGAAGGTCTTTCCTGAGCCTGTTACCCCAAGGAGGGTCTGACATCTCTCTTTTTTGTCAATGCCTTCAGTTAATTTATTGATAGCTTCCGGCTGTGAACCTGCGGGTTTGTAATCCGAAACAAGTTTGAATTTATCCTTCTGTTTTGTCATATGCGGCATACCTCTGTATAATTATGTCATTTTATTGCACTGAGATGATTGGGATTACGGTTTACGGGATGGTTTGGGAGTCATGTGAGGTGCTACTCCGTCTGCCGGGCGGGGTTTTGGATTTTGTGCTGAATTGGGTATTGTGAGAGGTTTCCTGTTTTTGGTTATTTTTCAGAGATTAGTTTTTTTATTTCCGGAAGGTCTTCTTTGACTGTTAACCGGACAATTTCGATATTGACTCCAAAATAAGCATGAATGAGTTTATCCCGCATACCTGCCAGTTCTTTCCAGAGGATTTTTGGGTATTTTTCCTTTTTTTCCGGTGGTATTTTTTTTAACGGCCTCAACGATTATTTCAGATCCTCTTATTACAGCAAACTGTGTCTTTTCGTCAAGGGCAAAGTCACCCTCTGTTGTGTCCTCTACAAATGATTCGATCTTCTCAATTGTTGTTACGATATCATTAAAATAGTCGTCAGCGATTCTGTTTCTTCTCATGCAAAGATCGTCTCGCTTAGTACCTCTTCTCCGATATTAGGTTTCAGTGAGTTTTTCACGACCAGATCCACCTTTATTCCATAGAGGCAGTGTGACAGATTATCTTCAAGCCTCAGGAATTTAATAAATCCGGGAGTCTCTGAAAATGATACCAGGATATCAATGTCACTTTCATTGTCTTCTTCCCCACGTACATATGACCCAAAGAGACCTATTTCAGATATTTTAAATTCCTCTTTAAGGTAAGTCATCTCTTTTTTTAATATTGAGATTATCTCATCTCTGTCCGGCAGTGCCTGAGGTTCATCTGTTTTGGTCATAGTTGTTCTTATATGGGTTATTGCCGGCTTTCATTAAAAGTATTTACCTCTCCCTGTTGTGCCGGGCGTCTTAATTGCAGACCGTACTGGGTATCTTTTATGCTTGTTTTGTTGGGTCAGGCGTCTCCGAATGCTTCTTTTTTCCTCAGGAGCCGGTTGTATTCTATCGCAAACCTGTGTGCCTCGTCCCTGATCTCCTGAATGAGAAATGAAGCCGGATCATTCTTTTTAACCGGAAGCGGAGCTGATAATCCGGGTATGAATATCTCCTCTTCACGTTTTGCAACCGAAATTATGGGTATTTTCAGGTTCAGGTCTTTGAGAACCGCTGCCGCATAGGCCAGCTGGCCCTTACCGCCGTCAATTATTATAAGATCGGGCATCAGGGTATTATCTTCTTTCCCGCTGCTTTCCTTCTTTAACCTTGAATATCTCCTCCTCACAACTTCAGCAATTGCTGCGAAGTCGTCAATGCCTTCCACCGTCTTAATTTTAAAACGCCTGTAATTTCTCTTATCAGGCCTGCCGTAACGGAACTGCACCATTGACCCTGTCATAGCAGTGCCGGATAGGTGTGAGATATCAAAGCATTCGATGACATTTGGATTTTCAGGCAGGTGAAGGCGTTTTTTCAGTGCCTCAACATTCTTCTCTCCCCTGAAAAAGACTGACTCAATATTCTTTGCCACAAGGTCAAGGAGATTTTTCTTATCTCCTCTCTGCGGGACTGTCAGTTTTACCTTTTTTCCCCGCATCTCTGAGAGAAAATCCTCAAGTGAAGGGTCTGAAATTTCCGGCAGAATAATCTCAGACGGAATTTCATTCTCGGAATAATACTGCACAATAAATTCTTCAAATGTCTCTTTATTCCCGTCAAAGATAAATTCCTTCTTGTCCCCAAGTGTCCCTTTAAAAACTGAAAAGAGCATGATATAAATCACACCTTCCCTTAATGTGTAATTTATTACGTCCTCATCCGAGTCCTTTTTCCGGTCAGCAAACTGCTTCTCTGAGAGATTTTCTATCGCATGGATGGTATCCCTGATCTCAAGTGCCCTCTCAAACTCCTGATTCTGAGAATGTGTTCTCATCTTCTCTTTAAGCTTAAGGAGCACCTCTTTTGTATGCCCTCTCAGGATTGATTCTGCATTTCTGATTCTGTCAAGGTATTCCTCTTCAGATATTGCACCTGTACATGGTGCACTGCATGATCCGATATGATATCTCAGACATGGCCGTTTCGGCATTCTCCTGCATGACCTCAGGCCGAAAATTTTTCTTAGTGCTGAAAGGACATAGTCTCTTTCTCTTGCAGATACAAAAGGGCCAAAATATTCTCCTTTTCCGCCTTTATTCCTTGCGATTCCTATTAATGGGAATTTATCACCACTTATCCGGATATATGCGTAATTCTTCGAGTCCCTCAGGTCAATATTGTATTTTGGTTTATATCTCTTGATGAGGTTATTCTCAAGAATCAGTGCCTCAACTTCAGTTCCGGTAACGATATAATCAAAATCCTCGGCAACCTTAAGCATTGCTTCAGTCTTAGGGTCATGCCGGCTTTTGGAAAAATATGAGGATACCCTCTTCTTCAGGTTCTTTGCCTTACCTACATATACGACATTTCCGTCTGTGTCTTTGTACATGTAGCATCCGGGATCTTCCGGAAGAGTGGTGGTGTCCATAATATTCTCTGTTTTATGTATATCCTGCTCTGTGTGGGAATTATTTTTATATTATATATTGTTCTTTTTCATATCTTCTTCTGATTTTTTCAGCATTGCTGTCAGTTGAGCATCTTTGCAAGGAACTGTCCTGTGTAGCTTGCCGGAGATGCAGCAACCTCTTCCGGAGTTCCGGAGGCTATGATCTCACCACCCTTCTCACCGCCTTCAGGGCCGAGATCTATTATATGATCTGCTGATTTGATGACATCGAGATTGTGCTCAATAACAACGACAGTATTGCCCTTCCCGACAAGACTGTCAAGAACAGATATCAGTTTTTTTACATCATGGAAATGAAGCCCTGTTGTCGGTTCATCAAGAAGATAGACCGTATTCCCGGTGGCCTTCTTTGACAGTTCCCTTGTAAGCTTAATCCTCTGCGCCTCACCGCCGGAGAGTGTGGTTGAACTCTGGCCGAGTTTGATATATCCAAGTCCAACTCTGCACAGGGTTTCAAGCTTTGACCTGACTGTCGGGACATTCTCAAAGATATAGTATGCCTCCTCAACAGTCATATCAAGAACATCTGCAATTGACTTACCTTTATATTTAACTTCAAGTGTCTCCGCATTGAACCTTTTGCCTTTGCACTCCTCACATTCAACATACACATCTGGCAGGAAATTCATCTCGATTTTAATAAGGCCTTCCCCGCCACAGGCCTCACATCTTCCACCTTTTACATTAAAGGAGAATCTTCCCGGTTTATATCCCCTGATCTTTGCCTCTTTTGTTTCTGCAAAGATCTTTCTGATCTCATCAAATACCTTGGTGTAGGTCGCCGGATTTGACCTTGGTGTTCTTCCAATCGGGCTCTGGTCTATAACTATTACTTTGTCAACCGGAATGTCAGACTCCATGCTCCCGTAATCTCCGGGATTTGTCTTTGATTTATAGACATCCTTCATCAGCGCCCTGTAAAGGGTGTCATATATCAGGGTTGATTTGCCTGAACCCGATACTCCGGTTACAACAGTCAGCAGTCCTGCGGGTATGGCGGCATCGACATCTTTGAGATTGTTCTGTCTGCAACCTTTAATCCGGATGAAATGTTCTGCTTTTCTTCTCTTAACCGGCGTTTCTATCTTCTCTTTTCCTGACAGGTACAGCCCGGTAAGGGACTCCGGATTATTTTCAATCTCTGCCGGAGTTCCTTTTGCGATGACATCTCCGCCATGAACTCCTGCACCCGGTCCCATATCTATGACATAATCCGCATTTCTGATTGTATCCTCATCATGCTCAACTACAACAAGAGTGTTGCCGAGATCACGTAACCTGTGCAGGGTCTCTATCAGTTTATGGTTGTCCCGCTGGTGAAGGCCGATTGAAGGTTCATCAAGGACGTACAGAACTCCGGTAAGGTTTGATCCGATCTGGGTTGCAAGACGGATCCTCTGTGCCTCTCCGCCGGAGAGTGTGCCTGCATTTCTTGATAGTGTGAGGTATCCCAGGCCGACCTGTTCCAGAAAGCGGAGGCGTGAATTGATCTCTTTTAAGACCTGTTTTGCAATCTCCTGCTCTTTAGCGGTCAGTTCAAGCCCGCTGAAAAATTCAGCTGCACGGCTTATCGAGAGATCGGTCACCTCCGCAATTGTCCTGCCGCCCGTCCGGACAGCAAGAACCGAGGGCTTAAGCCTCTTACCGTCACATTTCGGGCATTTTGAGATCTTCATGAACTTCTCAAGCTCTTTTCTGCGGTACTCCGATTTTGTCTGTGAGTACAGCCTCTCAGCCTGTGGCAGAAGGCCTTCCCATGAGCCGTTGTGTGACCAGTGTGCTTCTCCCCCTTTCATCTTCATATCAAACCTGATCTTCTCATTTGATCCATACATGAGAGCTTTGTACTGCTTATCAGTGAGGTCCTTTATCGGAGTGAATACATCAAAGCCGTAATGCCCTGCAACAGCAGCGAGGTACTGGCTTCTGTAACCGTCAAGGAAGTTTCTGTATGTCGCAACCGCACCGTCGGCTATTGATCTGTTCTTATCCGGAATTATGAGGTCAGGGTCAAAGTCCATCTTTATCCCAAGTCCGTTGCATTCCTCGCAGGCTCCAAACGGGCTGTTAAATGAGAACATTCTCGGCTGAAGTTCCTCAAATGAGAACCCGCATACCGGACATGCCATCTTTGAGGAGTAGATCGTCTCTCTGATTTCTTCCTGAATTCTCTCTTCTGAATTATCATCTCCAAAATCTCCGCCTGAGATTCCGGTTTCGTCATGATTCTCTTCTGAACAGTAATCTCTACCAGAATCTTTTCCGGCTGTGGGATTATTCTCAGCCGGAATTCCGGTGACGAAAACCAGTCCGTCAGATTTTTTTATTGCAGTTTCAACTGCCTCGACAAGCCTTGCTCTCTCTTCTGAAGGGTCAATCCGGTCAATGACAATTTCTATGTCATGCTTTACATACCGCTCAAGTGTGATCTCCTCATCAGTCCTGATGATCTCACCGTCAACCCGAACCCTGGTGAAGCCCTCTGAGTCGAGATCCTTTAACAGCTGCTGATATGTCCCTTTCTTCTGCCTGACAACCGGAGCAAGGACAGTGACCATTCCTCTGAAGTCCTCGGATATCGCATCTGATATTTTTTCAGGTGTTCTTGACTCAATCCTGATGTCATGCTCCGGACAGTAGGGTATTCCGATTCTCGCAAATAACAGCCTTAAATAATCGTATATCTCGGTGACTGTTCCGACAGTACTTCTCGGGTTTTTTGATGTCGTCTTCTGCTCTATTGATATTGCGGGGGACAGACCGTCTATTGAGTCCACGTCCGGCTTGTTCATTAAGCCTAAGAACTGTCTTGCATAGGCGGAGAGTGATTCAACATATCTTCTCTGCCCTTCTGCATATATTGTATCAAAAGCAAGGGTGGATTTGCCGGAGCCTGAAACTCCGGTTATGACAACAAATTTGTCACGCGGAATTTCAACACTGATATTTTTCAGGTTGTGCTCCCTTGCTCCCTTTATTGTAATGTTTTTCATTTCCCTGTATCAGAAGAGTTTTGGATCTTATTATAAATGAGGATTCAGGCATGCGGGGTGAAAGTAAAAACTCTGTATATCTTATATAATATTTCGATTGCGGCATATATTGGGTTTAGAACTGCTCAGGGATTAATTTTGGTTCTCTTCTGAGTTGTATTATGCTGTGTTGATAAAGATGATATTTCTGTTTATGCCCTGAAAGATAATGAGATATTTTTCCGGGAGATACAAATAATCACAGGTTTTTAATTATGGCATCTGATAACTCCGCACCAGTCTGCAATACTATACACTCCGGCGGGCTTGCACCTGTATCCGGAAGTGATCCGCTTATCCTTATTCTTGGAAGTTATCCGGGCGATGTGTCACTTCAGGTATGTGAATATTATGGTAACCGGAGAAACCATTTCTGGAAGTTAATGGAGGAGATTCTTGGCATTGATTCATCATTGTCTTATGATGAAAGAATTAAGGCTATCATATCAGAGCGTATTGCTTTATGGGATGTCTTATACGGATGCAGCAGGGAGAAGAGCAGTGACAGCAGGATATCATCTGCTGTGCCAAATAACATATCCGGATTTCTTGAAGAAAATCCTTCTGTGAAATATATTGCCCTTAATGGTAAAACAGGTGCAGGAAGGTGGTTTTACAGGACACAGAAAGATATTCTTTCACGTGATGATCTTACTGTCAGGATTTTACCATCTACAAGTCCTGCAAATGCTCTGTTTTCGTTTGAAGATAAACTTGATGAGTGGAGAATTGTTGGAAACTGGCTTAAAAGAGTATAATTTTTTCTCATATCGGGCGATATTTATAGTGTTTCATCAGAAACCGTGATATACGGGCTGTGAGGTTAACTGAAGCTGTAATGCTTTCTCAGAAAGTCTCTGATCTTTTCAGATTCGAGCCATCCTTTGTCAAGCCGGTTTACAAGTCTGTCTATAACTTTTGCCTGTGAAAGAATTCTGTCAGTATATTCTCTCTCTTCAAGTGTAACGTAACCGATAATTGCCTGAAGGGGATTTCTGATCTCATCGTTCAGTATCGCCAGGTCCTCAAGATTTTTTTCAATCTGTTCCAGACTGTTTTTCTGCTGCTTTTTAAGCTCCATCAGCTCGGTAATTTCAGTAAATATTGCAGCAAACTGACCGATTTTCGGGCAGTATGAATAGACATGGTAATATCTGTTCAAATATGGATTATAATTGTCGAACTCATCCGGAATTCCGGTCAGAGCTACTCTGCCGTATCTTTTTATCAGGTATTTCCCTGAATCCGGGAATATTTCAAGCATTGTTCTGCCTTTGATCTGCTCAGCTGAAAGTCCCGTCATATTTTCAAAGGCTTTATTCACTTTGAGAAATCTGTAGTCCGCAGGTTCACCATTATCATCTGTTATCAGCTCATGGAGTACAAATCCGTTTGTCATTGTTGAAAAGAGTTCTTTATACTCCATTTCACTTATTTGTAGAGCTTTTTCAGCATTTTTTCTCTTTGTTATGTTAAGTGACGACTCAACTGCCCCTATCACTTCACCATTGTCGTCAAATACAGGGTATGCAAGGACTTTTACATCAGTTTTATTATAATTGAGTTTCTCCTCAATGACCGGTTCTTTGCTTTCGATCGCTTTTTTGACAGTACAGTTTTCACAGGGGCTGTCCCTGTTGTACCACAGTCTGTAGCAGACTTTTCCTGTGAGGTCCTCCGGTTTCATCCCCAGGGAGTCGGCAGGATCCTGATTTGCCCAGATAATTTCAAAATCTGTATTATAATATACAAGGTTTTCATGTATGGCGTTTAATATTGTTGTTTTATCCTTCTCGGATTTTAACAGTGCTTCTTCCGTCTTTTTTCTGCCGGAGATGTCTTCTGCATAAAAACAGATGCAGCCCTGACATTCGGATGAGATTTTACTTTCTTTAAGTATTTTTGCAGTTATTTTAACAGGATAATTCCCTTTATTTTCGTGTTTAAACCAGGATTCAAAGGAGAATGTATCGTCATTACTGCTGCTTTCACCTCTGCTTCTAACCGGTTCTTCATTCCATTTTTCAAGCATCAGACGGAGTTCTTCAAAGTCACTGACCTTTTTTCCGGTTGGCAATCTAATTTCTTCGAGCCTGAAGGGTTGATTAAGGGTCATTCCGGAGATATTTTCTGCCTTTTTATTTAGATAGATTATTTTTCCGGATTTATCTGTAATTATAAATTTGTATGGGGATTTATCTATTATATCCTTCATCAGGCTGTTTTCCGATGTGAAATAGTTCTGTCTGTTCATTGCAGTTTCTCCCGGGTTATTCTGTGAATCTCAGAATGTCTCTGTTGTGTCATAATTTTTCTTATTTACCGGAGAGTCTGTGATTTTCAGGCTCATATTTATCCGGATAAATTCATTATTCTGACTATTTATGGGGTGACAGATGTACTGTTTTACAATTAATTTTATGTTTATTTGAGGTTTTCACAATATGGTTATATAGAATATCTACCCGTATATTCCGGCTATACTGTGTATTTCATATCTGATCCAAAGCATAATGCGGTCAGTCAGGTCAGGAATGATTCAGATTTGGCAGTAATGTTATTTTGTTCCGGAAATTTTATCAATTCTAAAAATTCCTGCTAAATATTATATCCTCTGAAGACAACCCTGCTAATCAGGTGTTATAAATTATGGCTGATTTGAAAGATGGTGATAATGCTCCCGAATTCTGTCTGAAGGATATGAAGGAGATGGAAGTCTGCCTGCCTGTATTTAAGGGAAAGTGGGTGGTCTTATATTTCTATCCGAAGGACAACACACCCGGCTGTTCAATGGAAGCTGAGACATTTACGGCTATGGAGGATGAATTCCGTTCACTTAATACGGTTATTGTTGGAATCAGTCCCGATTCCTGCGAGAGTCACAGGAAATTTGCTGAGAAGCATTCGCTTTCCATTCTGCTGCTTTCTGATCCCGGGCATGAAGTGCTTGAAAAATATGGTGTCTGGAAGCAGAAGAAGATGTTTGGCAACTCATTTCTGGGTGTTGAGAGAAGCACTTTCCTGATAGATCCGGAAGGAAAAATCAGAAATATCTGGCGTAAGGTTAGAGTAAAAGGGCATGCTGAAGCCGTTCTTGAAAAAGTTAAATTAATTTCAGGTTAATCTTACTGCCTGAAATAATCCGGGTCCGGATTTTGGAAGGATTTCTCCTCTAAAATCCCATTTGTTCTCTCATATCTGAGTTATTATAATTTTTGGGATACAATAATGCCCGTTCTTCATATCATTTGACTTTTGCAACTGCAAAATGCCATCCTGTAAGCTGTGATCTCCTGAATATGGCGGTCCACATTCTGCCATCTTTCTCATATTCCACAGTTCCGCTCTCTTCTGAAAGCATTTTATCAACCGCTCTTTCAAAGGAATTATTTTCGGTTATCTGTGATATGCTCTGTAAAATCTCTCCTTTCCCTGAACTTAGTGCGAATTTACCTTCATTGTCTATTGCATAATAGACTGCTGAAGCAGGAAGTTTTTCATTGAGTGTTTCAGCTACGCTGTCAGCATATACCGATGCCCCCAGGATACCGGTCACTTCTCCGTTCAAAATTACAGGTACAGCAACAATAGCGGCATTTTTTCCGGTGGAGTGACTAATTACGACTGTCCCTACTGACTCTTCTCCGGATAGCACAACCGGGAAATATGATCTCTCCTTAAGGTTTGAATCTGCAAGGTCATCCACAACAGTGTAATATGAGCCGTCGGTATTGGCATACCACAGTCTGGCATCCGGTTCTTTCTCTTCAAGAGTTATTAACAGAGGTTTAATCTTCTCCCATTCTCCTGAGCGGACTTCATCAGTCATAGCGAGCACTTCAAAGGGGCGAAGAATGCTTTTTATCTGACCTTCTGTTACTGAAATTACGGCAGTAAGTGTTGGATCAGTCTCTGAACTTATTATATCCGGAGATTTGACCGGATATTCTCCAACATTGCCATATTTATCAAGAATCGCGTCATATGTCCCGTCTGCTTTCATAGAATTAATGGCGTTCTGCCATTTTTCAACGGTATCTTCCGGAATTTCCGGGTTAAATGCAATATAGAGTTCATTGCTCCTGACCGGATATACCGGAATAATATCCCCTGATGAATATCCTGCTTTTTCTGCGAGATATTCGGCGTTCTGACTGCTCCCAAACCAGAGATCAATTTCTCCTTTCATTAGCTCTTTAATACAGGTTTCGTCATCTGCAAGAATGGCAAGGTTTTGGAAATCACTGTCTGAAAGGAACTGCTGGCGGGCGTCATCCTTTACAACCCCGATTTTGCCTGCTTTTTTTGCGGCATCCAGGCTGTTTATCTCAATTCCGGAGCCTGACTTTGCGTAAAGCACGTAATCAAATGATCCAATCGGGCCTGCCCATTTGAAAAGCGGTCTCCTCTCTTCATTAATTCCCATTGAGTATAATACGGCATTTGGTTCTGTCAGTGCTGCATTATAGCCTTTTGACCAGGATAGGAGTTCTATTGCTGCTTTCTTGTTGAGCCTTGATAATATTTCTTCCACTATTTCAGTTGACTGTCCTGTGATCCCGCCGTTTTTCTCCATATAGCTGAAAGGCGGAAATTCTTCGGTCATTATACGCAGGTCGGATTCAGAAACAGATTTTTCCGTTGCTATTGGTGCCGAAGAAGAATCTTCTGCTGTGCATCCGCATATAGCTGCTGATAAAGCTGTCATTATAATGATTAAAGCACATATTCCCGAATATCTCATAATTATGCCCCCCTGTGGTCAAATCAGACCTGTAATTACCGTATGGGGATAAATATTTTTGTGTGGCGCTTCATGAGTGATTTCTTTTACTGATTTTCAGGCCCTGCTGAGGTTCTTCTGGGAAACAGAGGTCTAAATGCCGGTAGTACAGTAACTCAGGTTCATAATGCAACCCTCTGATAAAGTCAGGTTTTCTACAGAGCCAGAATTTTCGTAACTGTTATCATCAATGTTATGCTATCATTCCATGGTCAATTATGAAACCCGGGATTACCTGTATATTCACGATCACCCTCCTGCTCATAATTATTTTGACAGTTTCAGCAGGCTGTATCAGCCCTGTTCAGCAATCTCCGGCTTCATCTGCCGTCAATGTGGTGGAATCTCCTCCGGCAGTATTTAAAGATCAGGAATTTTCTTTCCAGTTCCTGAGGACAGTTGGCGCCTCGTATTCGGGAGAGGCTGATATCGGTGAGTGCCTTGCCACTGCGTCCCGGATCAAAGAAGGAGACTTTGAGAGTTGGTACAGCGAATGGAAAAATACCGCAGACACCTTCAGGACTGCGGGTGACAAGAGCCTCGCAGCCGGGCACAGGCGTACCGCAATGGAAGCATACTACCGGGCTGCAACGTATTACCGCACAGCCGAGTTCTTCCTGCATGGTAATTCCACAGATCCCCGCATCGTTGAGACCTGGGGAAAGAGCCGGGAAACATTCTGCGATGCACTTGCACTCGATGCTGTCCCGTACGAGATTGTCAGCATACCTTATGAGAATACAACGCTGCCGGGTTACTTCTATATGGTCGATAATTCCGGGAAATCACGTACGCTCCTCATCGTCCAGACCGGCTTTGACGGTTGCCAGGAAGAACTTCATCCATATGCAGTGGAAGGGGTAAAACGCGGATACAATGTCCTGACATTCGAAGGGCCGGGCCAGGGCGAAGTGATACGGGTTCAGAATATTCCATTCCGTTCCGACTGGGAGAATGTTATTAAACCTGTTGTGGACTATGCGGTGAGCCGGCCGGAAGTCGATGAAGACCGTATTGCGCTCTGGGGAATTTCCCTTGGGGGCTACCTCGCACCCCGCGGTGCTGCATATGAGCCGGGGATTGCAGCGCTGGTCACGGACCCGGGCACCTACGACGTCGGAGAGAATCTCCTGCGGAACCTGCAGGAGGGCGGGGGAGCGGCTGCGAACATGACCAAAGAAGACCTGAGGGAATGGCTGCGGACGGATCCTGCTGAGTTCAACGACGCTATCCGAAAAGCAATGGCAGACGATACCGGCACCCGCTGGCTGAACGAGAATGGTATGTTCGTCTTCAGTGCCGGCTCTCCGGCACAGTTCTGGGCGAAATGGATGGATTTTTCACTTGTAGGAACTGCCGGAAAGATACAGTGCCCAACGCTGGTCTGTGCCGGTGCGGCTGACCACTTCGATCCGGACGGGGTGCAGGCACAGGCACTCTACGACAACCTCACCTGTGAACGTAAACTCATGGTCTTCTCCGACGAGTACGGTGCCGGGTCGCACTGCCAGCTCGGAGCATTTGCACAGTCTTTTGGCGCCAAGTTCGACTGGCTTGATGATACGATGGGAATGGACGGATAGACAGGCTGTTACCGGACCGCCCGGCCCCACAAACGCCTGTGCTGATGTGGAGGAGTTGAGGGGGTAGATATTTACTGTCCGTTTGCTATTTCTGTTCCGGACTAAAATATAATCCTGAAAGAATCAGGATCTAAACTTATATCCTCTTTTCTCATCAATATGTAACGGCTTTAAGGATCTGATTATGACTAAATCTTCCGGCATGAGATATTCCTGGATAATAATGAAGTTTTTAATATGAAATCCGGACATCAGTTATCACTTTTTTATGCTTTTATGGCGGCCGTGCTCTTTGGCGGGTGTGCTCCGGTTGCGAAGGTCCTGCTTGAGAATATAAGCCCTGCAATTCTTGCCGCTTATCTTTACATGGGGAGTGGTATCGGTCTTTATCTATATCTCCTGATCTGCCGCCTTGCCGGAAAGAAGAGGCATGTTAAGGAGGCTGCTCTTAAACGGGAGGATTACCCGTGGGTAATTGCAGTTACAGTATTCGGTGGTGTCCTTGCACCTGTTACTCTGATGTTCAGCCTTGATGCCACACCTGCAGCAACAGCGGCCCTTCTTCTTAACTTTGAGTCCGTTGCCACGACTATGGTAGCCGTTTTTCTCTTCAGGGAAGCGGTGGGCAAAAGGATCTGGGCAGCGCTCGGCCTTATAACATTCTCATGTATTCTCCTCTCCTATGATCCGGAGTCCGCCTTCGGTTTTTCGCTGGCTACATTCGGAATCCTCCTTGCCTGTACTTTCTGGGCATGCGACAATAATTTTTCAAGGGTTATTTCTTCTAAAGATCCAATTCCGATCGTAGCGGCAAAGGGTGTTTTAGCCGGAATTATATCCTTTATGATTGCAATTGCTATCGGCGAGCCTATGCCCGGGACGACTGATATTGTGGCAGCACTTGTTTTTGGTTTCCTCAGTTATGGTGGCCTTACAAGCGTGCTTTTTCTGCTGGCCTTAAGGGGCATAGGCACTTCAAGAACCGGTGCTCTTCTTGCTGTATCGCCGTTTTTTGGGGTGGCTGGTTCATTTCTGCTCTTCACCGAAATACCGGGTCAGATGTTTTACATCTCACTTCCGGTGATGGCAGCCGGAGCATACCTTCTTTTGACAGAGAAGCATTCCCATCCTCACACCCATTGTGCAGAAATTCATGAGCACAGGCACAGGCATGATGATCTCCATCATGATCATGAGCACAGTCCTGATGACCCTCCCTTGTCACCCTCTGGTGATCATTCGCATCTTCATGAGCATGGGAAACTGTGCCATGATCACCATCACACTCCTGATATTCATCACCGTCATGAGCATAAATGACTGTGTCTGGATGATTTTGGGTCAAATTCGCCTTTATGTGTAACCTTTATATCTTCACGCAGGACCGTTTTTCATAGTGCCGGCAGTGTAAAGTATCTGTGGATTTCAGGCCTTCCTGTGTGCTTCTATTTCGGTGTAATCCTGCGGTTATATTGGATTTTGGTCTGTTTAAGGGCCTGAATGCTGGTCATGATCATAATGTCTGTTTATTGGGTGATTGGGGTTCATTCCTGCCTTTTTCAGCCTGTGTTTTCTCTCTGTGCTGACATCATAATGTGTTGGTTATTATATTTGTAGGGTGATTTGATTTTCTGACAATTACTGCCCTTTCGCTGATCCGATATCCTAAATCAGAGATTAATACAAATGTCCTAATTTGCCACACATTTCACCCAAAAAACATCTCAGATTTCCAGAGGTGAGGAGTAAAACCAGAATATCATCTTACTCTCTCATGAATAATAATTCCATCTACAATCTGGCACATATGGCCTTAATTTATAATATAATCCCAAATCTGATTATTTAAGGTTCAATTTGATCATTTGCCTTTTGAAATGGGCGAAAGGCCAGAATTATCTCTTATTTACAAATTATGGGTGATTCCCGGACAATTCACTATGATTTATGTATTCTGACTGATTTATCCGGATTTATGGCTGAATTCATGTTGATGCGGATAATCTTGGTGTTTCTGTGTCTCAATTTTACTGACATTCTGTCACCAGTATTAAATATTATGCAGTTATATTATCGTTTTAACCCTAAGGGGGTATTATCAATGGGATACAGATGGAAAAATAAAATTGATGTTGATGAAGCGGTTGTGACAGTTATGAACACTCTTGATAAAGATGAGAGTCTGCCAAACTGGCTGATTAAAACGATTAACCAGTCGATTAAGGACTCTGATTCCGATATGGGTACCTACTTTTTTATGGAATTAAAAAAGCATGCCCCTTTAGGAATCAGGTATTTTGAGGATGATTATTAATCCCTCAAAATTTATATTTCAATGCCGGATCCGGTGCTGATCCTGTCTGTATTTTCCGGTTATGACTCATATATCCGTAACAGTATGTTAAAAAAGAATTCTTCTGCTCTTTTCAAAACAGTGTATCAGATTTGTTATGCAGGTATTATAAGGCGTTTCTATGCCATATTTTCTGCCGGTTTTTGCAATATATCCGTTTAGAAGATCAATTTCTGTTCTCTTTGCGTTTATGATGTCATAATACATCGAAGGATATACTTCTCCGAATGCATTTAACTGGTAATTTCTCAGGTAACTGGCGTATGAATCGGGACTTTCCCATGGCAGATCTATTCCTTCAGCCTCTGCAACAAGGAATGTTTCATTAATCAGACCGGAAATTGTCTCTTTCAGATCATCATCTCCAAGCTTTTTAATCGGAGCTTTTAATATGGCAGCCAGTGGATTTACTGCAACATTCAGCAGTGATTTTGACCAGATTTCTGATCTGATGTCCTTCGATTCTATGACCTCTATTCCGCATTTACTAAACATTGTGATGAATGATGTGAGTATATCTGCTTCTTTGCTGCTGCAGTGACTGTCAGGATATATACCTGCTTTTACAGGGTCACTCTGGCTGTTTATGATCAGATGTCTGTCAGATATAAACCCAAAATTTGTGCTGACAGTGCCGCCTATAACGAGGGGTGCGTATCTTTGAATTATATCCTCATTGCCAATTCCGTTCTGAAAGCTCACTGCTGTGGTATTTCTGAGAACTTTAACATATTCATTACAGATATTTTCAGTATCTGTTCCTTTTGCAGTGATTATGGTATAGTCATAATTTTTTCCTGCCGGCATATCAGGAGATGTATAACATATGATCTCTCTGATTAGATGCTCTCCCCATATCCCTGAAAGTTCAAGCCCTTTCTCATAGATGGCTTTTGCATATTTTTCCCTGCATACGACAGAGACCTCAGAATGGGCTGATAATACAGCCGCAAAGGATAAACCAACTGCCCCTGCACCAAGAATCAATACAGAAGGGCGCTTCTCCGGCATCTGAGTTACGGTTATCTTTTATCCTGCTTAAACATTTGCAGGATATTTTCTCTGTTCACATCCGGGAATTTATCGTTTTCAGAGATTTTTCCGGTCTTTCATGGCGTAAGAAAAGGACAAATAAATGGTTATTTATCAGATAAAATCAATCTCATCTTATTATTCTAGTTTGGTGTCTGTTATGTTCAGGAGAATCTTATTCCCTACCGATTTTTCGGAGAGTTCATTCCGGGCTTTTGACTGTGTTAAAAGTTTCAGGAAGGCTGGAACAGAGGAGGTTATTATACTTCATGTCCTTGATGAGTACGAGGTTGATCTTGTCAAGACCGGAATCGGGTGGATTAATTCGGAGAAGATGGCGGAGTATGACTCTGCGATTGAATCCAAGATGAAGGAGAATGCACGGCAGAAGGCTGAGGGTATGAAAAATACTCTTCTTGAATCCGGAATTAATGCCCGGATTATTATTGTAAAAGGCGTTGTTGATAAAGAGATTCTGTCATGCGCACAGAGAGAGAGGGCATCGGTTATTGTCATGGGAAGGCACAGCAGTGATAACCTGAAAGAAATAATACTTGGCACAACATCAGAGAGAGTGCTGAAACAGGCCAGGATGCCTGTATTGATGATTAATGAGGATCTTACTTCCGGATGTGACCTTGAGTAGGGAGTGCAGCAATTTTTTTGCAGAGAACCACATTTTTCCTGGATTTTTGCCTGGATGGAAGAAAAGCTCTGAATCTGTGATAGCTATGATAGTGTGTATTATACAATATTATTGTGTGGTATATTATATTTATTTCTAATAATCTTTATCCTGAAAGGATTCTTTTATAGTTTTGCAGGTTTATAGTCATTTCACCAGTTTTATCCGGTCATGAACAATGTCAAAAAAGGAGAAATCAGAAATGAGAGGAATGAAAGCAGGGATATCGCCTGAATTACTTGAGATTATAAAATCATTTCCTGCCGGAGATGGTTCTTATAATGAGAGACATTTTCTGAATCTCCTGCTGAATTCAATACCGTACCCGCTCTTTATCAAGGACTGTTGCGGCATCTATACCGGAGGCAACAGCAGGTTTTTCAGTTTCATCGGAAAACCACGTGATGAAGTAATAGGGCACCCGGTGTATGAATTTTTTGAGAAGGACTTTGCATCTGCATGTAATGCTGTTGATAAATCTCTCATAAAAAATCCCGGTACAAGGGAATATGAGACTAAACTCAGATTTCCGGATGGAAAGGATCACGATGTAATTATTTTCAGATCCACATTCACCGATAATGAGAGAAATCCGGTGGGTATTATCGGGATACTAAAAGACATCACAGAATTACGGGACAAAGAAGCCATAATAAAGACCGGTGAGGAAAAATTTGAGAAAGTATTCAGAATAATACCAGATCCGGTTCTGATCTCACGCCTTGAAGACGGTAAAATCATTGACTTTAACAATTCATTCGGGGGCTTATTTGGGTACAGTTTAAATGGAAGAGGAAGTCCTGATTTTACAGAAGACATGCTGTGGAGAGATTCTGAAAAAAGGGCAGAATTTATATCCTTTATACTTAAGGATGGCCTGGCAGAGAATTATTATGCGGACTTTCTTACCAGGGAAGGAAGAACGCTTAATATTCTGATCTCGGGTTCACTTTATTATATCAATAATTGTGCGCATATGCTTGTGGCAATCAGGGATATCAGCGATCTGTGGGAGACCCGCGGGAAACTTGAAATTGCAAGAAAGAAATATCAGGCAATATTTGAGAATGCGGGTACCGGTCTGATTGTTGCTGATGCTGATCTCAAAATAAAACTCTCTAATTCTCATCTCCTCAGTATGATTGGATATTCTTCTGAAGAGGTTGACGGAAAAATGTCTGTTGAAGATATTGCTGATGATTCTGAGAGGGAAATGATTGCGGAATATAAACTGAGGATGAAATCCCATTCCCCTTTAGCTCAGTCAAATCATGATCTGATATTAAGGTCAAAAGAAGGCAAAAAAGTTTATACTCACGCCAGTCTTTCTTATATGCCCGGTACAGACCAGATATTAATTTCATTGATCGATATTGGTGAACGTATTTCTGCGGAAAGAGCGCTTGCCGAGAGTGAGAGGTTCAATAAGGATCTCATAAGAAATCTTCCGGATTACATTGTAATTTATGACATTAACGGAGAGATAATCTATGTAAATCCTTCCGGATCAAAAGCCATCGGATATGCGGAGAAGGATCTTACCGGCAGAAGTATGACGGATTTCATACACCCGGATGATCGCGGTCTGGCAAAAAAGATGTTAAATCTCAGGCTTTCAGATTCTCTGAAGGATGAATATGAGATCAGGGTGATTTCGGCTGCCGGAGATGTGATTATAGTCAATATTAAAGGACGGCTCATTGAGTTTGATAAAAAACCGGCAGTGATGCTTCTCTTAAATGACATTACAAAACAGAAGGAACTTGAGAGAAGTCTTGAGATGAAGGCTGAGGAGTTCAGGCTTTTATCTGAATCAAAAGAACTTGCAAATAAAAAACTGAATCTTCTGAGCAGTATTACCAGGCATGATATTCTCAATCAGATCACTGTCCTGTCTGCATATGAGCAACTTGTTCATGAGTCAATAGAGATGAACAGAACTGATGATGCCCTGAAATATCTGAAGAAGGCCAGTGTCGCAACCGAAAAGATCTCAGGACAGATTCAGTTCACCAAGTATTACCAGGAGATTGGGGTAGATGCGCCTGAATGGCAGAATGTCTCCGGTACCATATCTGAGGTTATAGAGAAGGAATTTTTCCCTCCCGGACTTGTTGATGTTTTGGACAGTAACATTGAGATCTATGCTGACCGGATGCTTGGGAGAGTATTTTATACCCTCATTGATAATTCTGTAAGGCATGGTACTGATTTAACTTCAATTAGTGTCAGGTACGAACTTTTTGAGAAGGAACTACTGATATTTGTCGGGGATGACGGCGGAGGAATTCCTCCTGAGAAGAAAATAAGGATCTTTGATGCCGGATATGGATCTAATACCGGTTTTGGTCTTTTCCTGGCACGTGAAATACTTGAACTGTCAGGAATTTCAATCCATGAAAATGGTGTATATGGAGAAGGTGCACGTTTTGAGATCCTTGTACCTTCGGAGAGATGGCGTTATTCCGAAGAGAAAGTTCTGCCGGAGAGATCCGGAAAATATGAAGTAGATCTATAACAGAAATATAATCCGGATTTTTTAGTGATCTGAATGAAAGACAGCGAATTTACATCATACTGCGGGCTTTACTGTCCGGACTGCATACATTTCAGAAATAATCACAGTCCTGTTGCCTATCAGCTTAAAAAAGAGCTTGGGCGGGCTGATTTCTTTAAGTATTCGTCCGTCAGGTCTCATCCTGTACCTGAATATGAGGACTTTGATAAGTTTATTGCAGTGCTTGACAGGCTGATTGCCCATCAGTGCCGTTATGGCTGCCGGAAAGTCGGGAGCTGCATTTATTCCGGTGGTGAACCATGCCCTGTAGTCAGATGCTGTCAGGAGAAGGGATATTCCGGCTGCTGGGAGTGTGAGAATTTCAGGGACTGTGATAAATTTGATGTTATCAGGAAATTCTGCGGCGAATCAAATGTTAAAAATCTTGAACTGATTAAAATTTACGGGCCGGAAAAATGGGTTGAGAAGAGGCATCCGTTTTACAGGTGGGACTGATTACAGATTCTTTTCCTCCGGTATTTTCTGTTCGTTTATTATTTATCAGAGCAGTTTTGTCTGGGTTGTTGGTTTAGGCACTTTTACAACGAGAACCCTGAAAATATCACTGTCATTGTTTATCAGGCGGTGCGGGATATCCTTTGGGCTGTCGATGATCATATCCTCCGATACTTCTTTCTGCTCGTCACCGATCTCAACCATTCCTTCACCTTTAAGGACATAGAAGAATACATCTACCGGTGTTTTATGCCGCTTTAATGATTCTCCCTTTTTCAGGGTAATCACAACAGCAGTTGCATTTTCTGTGTCATATACCTGTTTTGCCTCCACTTTGTGAGGGTTCGGGCTTACCGGAAGTTCAGATAGTTTTTTGATTTCCATAATTTCCACCAATAACTGATATAATGTCCGGATATGGGATAACAGTATCCATGATTATTATGCCTGGACCGTAAGATGCCAGAAGATTATATTCTGTGAATTTTATGAATCAGTTCATCTCCTATGAAACAGTGCACTGTCTCATTCATTATCTGTGGACCAGCTGATTCATGGATTACTTTTTTTGTTTTGCTGAAAAAGGACAGATGAATCTTTCCATTCATACTGTAAAAGATCACAGTAATTTTAACTTCGAATATTTTAGAAGTCATGCATATCAGTATATGTATAAAAAATCCATTTTATTCTGGTAAATCATGAGCAAAAACAACCGACATAAAAATCCGGATTCAGATCTCCGTAAAAATAATGAGCATTCTAATGAGCATTTTAATGATCATTCCGGCAGAACGGGCTTCATTCCGGGCAGTTTATCCCTGATATTTCTTTCAGCCGCGATGATTCTGGCAGTTATCATGACAGCCGGATGCACAGGCAGCAGTTCAGGTGATATTTCAGATAATATAACTCCTGATATTATAAACAAAACTGCTGTCAATGGCACTAATGCCACAGATTATTCCGGCAATATTACAGGCACAGATAATAGCTCGGAAAATTCCACAGCAGTATCCGGTGATGAACTATCCGGCACAGAATGGCTCGTTACTTCATATATGGGAGTCGGCAGCGGGCTGAATGAAGTTCCGGAAGGGATTGATGCAACACTCACATTTGTAAATGAGAGCATTCTTGGCGGTAATTCCGGTTGCAACAGTTATTCGGCAGATTATAATTCAAATGACGGAGAATTTAAAACCGGAATTATAGCTTTAACAGAGATGTACTGCACAGATGCGACAATGCAGTTTGAGAATGATTACCTTGAACTTCTTCAGAATGGCAGTTCTATTGAAATTTCGGCTGACAATCTTGTAATCTCAGATGAAGACGGCAATGTGATTCTTACCCTCTTGCCATTTACACTTGAGGGTGGTTCATGGGAGCTTACTTCAATGAACAATGGTAAGGGAGCTGTCGTATCTCTTCCTGAGAATATCGGGATCACACTTGAATTTTCGGATGAGAAAGCCTCAGGAAATGCGGGCTGCAACAATTATTTCTCTGCTTACGCTATTGACGAAGATTTTGGGATTGAATTCAGTGCCATAGGTTCAACAAAGATGTACTGTGATGAGGATATAATGGTGTATGAGTCGTCATATCTTAAAAATCTTGAATCTGTCAGCAGATATTATTTTAACGGGAAATCACTCACTTTCAGGGATGATGACGGAAAAACACTGATGACATTTGTGAAATCAGGATAATCCTGAATATTTCCGTAATATTTCCGTCACTTAATCAATTATAATCCCATATTTTTCCAGCAGTCCGGTGACTTCCGGATATGAAAATTTTGCGCCCTTAAGCCGGTTTATCTCGGGGTCTAATGAGTAATTCACTGCTGTTCTGAAATCTGCCTTCTCTAAACTGCATCGGCTGAAGAGAGTACCTGACAGGTCACAGTTATAAAATATTGCCCCCGTAAGTCCACATTCTGCGAATTCGGCTTCTTTTACACTGCACTCTTTAAAACCTGTATTCTCCAGTTCATTCCTTAAAAAAATGGAATAATCGAGTATGCAGTCTTCAAAGTTCACCTCAAAGAGAAAATCTTTGCAATAGGTGAAATCCACGCCCATTATTTTGCAGTTTCTAAAATTTACCGATTTCAGCCCGGTATTTTTTAAGAGTGCCGCACTCAGATTACATCTTTCAAAGAGACAGTCCCTGAATTCATTCTCAGATAAATCGGCGTTTTCATAATTACAGTCTCTGAAGGTGCATGAATCATATTCACCCCCGCAGAGGGATTTGCCTGAATAATCCAGCTTTTCAGATAGTTCATTGAGATGTAAATTGTCTGCCATAATCAGCCTTTAATTGTAATTGTAATCTAATTCCGGTTAATATGTCAGTCGGACAGAATAATAAATTTCCCGGAAATCCTCCAAACCCTCACATCTCCGTACCCCATCATCTTTCGGGATTAAGTCAGTTGTACACGCCTTCAGGGTTCAGATTTTTCTCATTCTGATGCACGTTTTTTCTGCGGCATTTACCTCAGTCTGAGATGCACTCAGAAAATTAATGCTTTATATGTCTATTATATTGAATTTAATCTAATCTGTGTAGAGTTTTTACTTTCACCCCACGCGGCATGAATTTATATCTGATTCGGTACTACCACATAATTGTCGTGAGTGAGCAGGGCAGAATTCAGTGTTCCTTATCTGACATCTAAGGATAAACTCTCTGCACTGCTGTGATCTCCGGCAAAGTAGAAGAATGTCCATACTGTGCTCCTAACACAGAAGAGGGGCATCTTTTTACTGCATAAATGTAACCTCCACATCGAGATGTCAGATACCTCAAAACTCTTTCATAGATCTCCTGTTTACCCTGTCTGAAGACAGAACTTACAGGAAACCTCTCTTTTTATCTGTTTTTCTCTCATTTTTTTGCTTTTTTTGCGGAGATGGTCCAGGTGTAGCATTATGTAACATTTATCTGCAATTGTTTTAAAATATTAATCATGGCCGACTCAAAGGTTGTAAGGGTGCAGCTGGATGCACTTGAGACTGCACTCAGATATGGCAACAGCATCAGCGAAGGTATCAGAACCATGGAGAAACTCTTAAAAGAGAAGGATAAGAAGGGCGGTTTTGATATAGAAGCCGTCCGGATTGTTGTGCGTGAAGAACTCGACAGCATCGGGCGCTACTGATTGTGAGGTAGAGGTTGCCTGACAGCTACAGAATACTGCTCCATCCGTCTGCGGCAGAAGATAAACTCAGAGATCGCCTTTCAGAAATTCAGAACGCACTTCCTGATTTCAAAGTTCATAATAATCCTGAAATATGCATCGCAGAGTTTGAAACCGGAAAAAATTACGGAAGAAAAGAGATTAAGGATACTGTTGAAAAAATATTCTGTGATTATAATTTTATCGGATGTGAAATCACAGGTTTTGGATATTTTGTTAAGGGCGGATCATTCTCAGTTAATTTTCCGGTAATATTCAGTCAGGGAGCATTCATTCAGAGAAGATCAGAGAAAGATGCACCCGGAGGAAGTCAGGATAATAAGAATATTCAGATCTCATTTCCTGAAAAATTAAGTGAATGCCTTCTGTCAGAAATTTCCGGTATAAAAGACCTGAGTGTCACAGAATCTCCCTGCATAACCCTGACAGAAGGCCTAAGAAGGAAAGAATTTCTGAAGATTAGAAAACATACCGGATTTAAGATCAGCATTTTAGATGAAATTCTTCTGAGAACTTTCTGGAAGAAGGGCCGAGGGCCGAAGTACAAAATCAGGAATTTTTGTTTTTCTTTTGACGTGGTCAGAATTGCGGTGGAGAAGAACGGGAAAAAAGACCTGGAATATGATCTCACCTCAAAGGGATGGATTAAATATCCCGGACCGTCCGGATGGGGAGAAACACTTAAAAATTACCGCAGAATTAAAGGCTATGAATCTCTGCCTGCTTCGTCCGGAAAAATTTCTTCAAAATGGCTTATAGGTGATCTTCATATCGGGCATTATGATATGATACCAAAAACTGCAAGGCCCTTTGATCCAAAAAATCCTTCTGAGATGGATAAAATACTGACTGAAAACTGGAATCTTGCTGTAAAACCCGGTGATGAAGTCTTCTTCCTTGGTGATCTGACATATAATAAAAGCCCGGAATCTGTAGAATACCTTCTCAGCCAACTAAGCGGAAAAATTGTCTTTATCAGGGGCAACCATGACCAGTCTGTCCAAAATGCAGAGGATTTTTTAGAATATTCATATGGTGGGCATAAATTTCTCATGATTCACAATCCCGGCCATGCACCGGAAGACTACGACGGGTGGATCATTCACGGTCATACACACAACAGCCGGATGTGTGAGTACCCTTTTATTAATTTTAAGTCACGG
Organism: Methanoplanus limicola DSM 2279; assembly: GCF_000243255.1. Lineage (NCBI taxonomy): Archaea > Methanobacteriati > Methanobacteriota > Methanomicrobia > Methanomicrobiales > Methanomicrobiaceae > Methanoplanus > Methanoplanus limicola. The sequence continues at coordinate 37,597 of NZ_CM001436.1, read as the reverse complement.
ACGATAAATGTCAGCTGTGAGGTTATATCTTACCGTCCTGTTTTATTTGACGATATTGTCAGTATAATCAGCCACCCGGAGAGATGTCCTGAGAGAATTATGTCATATGAGTCTGCCTGCATGAGTAAGGATGTCCTGAAGAAGGAGTGACAGAATTTTAAAATCAGATTAAAATCCTGATTTTATTCTGTTTTTAGAATCCGGGTGTCCGTATAAATATATTCATCTCATTGACCGGGATATTTTCAGGCAAAACATAGCCGGGGCTGAATGAGTGTTCAGATATGATGATTTATCACATTCTCACAGATGTCAGCCGAATAATCGACAACTCTTCTTATACTGTCTGAGATACTCACCAGGTGAGTTGCCACTGAGGCATCGTAGGTCAGTGCAATATCGTTAATCTCCCTGCACACCTCGGCATTATATCCGGTCATATCGATCAGCTCATTAGCTGCTTTAATATCTCCGTTAAAGAATGAATCTACGCTTTTTCTGAAGACATTGTTCGCATTAATGCCCGTTTTTGATATCTGCTCTATAAGTTCGGGTGAAAGCTCTCCCGAATCAAGATATTTTGAATTTTTTGCAATCCTGCTTGCATGATCCCCAACTCTTTCAATGATTCTGCTTGTAAGGAAGTAGCTTACAGCCAGATCATTTGAAATCTCCATCTTTCTTCCAAGATTTATATCATTTAACAGCAGATTGGACTGTCTTGCAATCAGCCAGTGGAGCCTGTCAACGTCATTGTCTCTCAGTACCACATTGTCTGCAAGACTGCGGTCATTATTTTTGAATGCCTCCATGGCATCCTGGTGCATCTTCATTACAATGACTGACATTCTTGAGAGTGTATTGTTAAGCGGCATCTCGGAGGGATTGAGGAGGTCTTTAATCTCTATTGTTGTGTCAGTCTCATCCACAACCTCCTGCCCGATAGCCATTGATGTAAATTCACGCACCTTTACACTCGCAAACGCAGGAAGCCTGCCATGTGCCCATATTTTCATAACTGTATATCCGGAGATGTAGGCTCCGATCATGCACCTTAAAAAATAGGTCTCATCGGTTGATGCAGCGACTTCAAACTCCCACGTTTTCCGGATCTGCTCTCCGCTTGTATTTGGGGTAATGAGTATTGTTCCGTCATCCTGCTCAATCAGACCGACAGGATCGTTCTTTTTTATCCGGCTCTTTATTATCCAGTCTTTTGGAAGGGATACGATGTAGGAGGAACCCCCGCTCATCTGAACCTTTCTGATGTCCATATATGTATTTATCTATTTTAGAATATATAATCTGTTTGATCAATATCTGAATATGTGTGTGGGTAGCCAATATATTTTATTTCGATCATCCCTTTATAATCTGTCTGTGGTATTTATAGTGCTGATATGAAAATAATGGATTGGATTTTTGATTGTGTTAAATTCCGGAAAAATATATTCACAATCATAATTGTTAACAGATCTTCTTCTGTTCGGATAATTCTGTGTAATATCTCAGAAAAAACTGATGGCGGTATTCCCCGTCCGGATTTAAAGGGTTTATTCAATGTCTCTCTCTTTTGATCTTAACGGTTCATCCGGAGAGGGCAGATTTCCGTCCGGAAACAGCATGAGGAAATTCTGGGACAGAACTGTAAAAGGAGTCCTTTTTGTTGCAGCGATCTTCGGAGTGCTTACAGTATTCTTCATCCTGCTGTTCCTTTTGAAAGATGGTGTTTCTGCGTTTTACAAATTCGGGCTTATTGACTTCCTCTTCGGCCCTTCCTGGAATCCTGCCGGCGCTGTCCCCGTATATGGCACACTGCCGCTCTGGGTGGATACCATCCTTGTCACCATCGGTGCAATGGTTATTGCAGCACCGCTTGGTGTTGCCGGAGCAATATACATCTCAGAGATCGCCCACCCAAAGGTTAAGAATGTTGTAAAACCCGCCATAGAACTTCTTGCAGGCATACCTTCGGTAGTATTCGGTTTTTTTGGGCTTATTGTTCTTACAGACTGGCTGAGGGTTACATTTGATGTTCCTTCCGGTGAGTCCTGGCTTGCAGGTTCAATACTGCTTGGTATAATGGCACTTCCGACTATCGTCAGTGTGTCTGAGGATGCCATAAGTGCGGTTCCAAAGAGCTTTAAGCATGGATCTCTGGCAGTTGGTGCGACAAACTGGCAGACTATAAGCCGGGTACTCGTCCCTTCAGCTCTATCGGGTATTACAGCGGCTGTAATTCTTGGGATGGGGCGTGCAATCGGCGAGACGATGGCGGTGATGATGGTCACCGGAAATGCGGCAATAATCCCTTCTCCAATTACGGACCTGCTCTCCCCTGTCAGGACACTTACAGGTACAATCGGTATCGAGATGGGCGAAGTTGCGGTTGGAAGTGATCACTATCATGCTCTTTTTGGTGTAGCGGTGATTCTTCTGGTGATCACTCTTGTAGTTAATCTCTCTGCGCAGAAGATACTGAAAAAGATTAATGAGAAGCATGCAGGTACGGGTAGTAAGAAAGAAAAGAAACTCCTTTTAATCTCTCTTCCAAAGGATCATCACCTCACAAAGAAGTTCAGGGGCAGTAAAAACCTGATAACTGCGGGGCTGCTGGTACTGTTAACCTTCTTAGTTGCAGGCATAATTCCGGCGGTGATACTTGCAGTTCTGGTTGCATGCGCTAATTTTATCTCTGACAGATTATCCCCGAAACACTCTCAGGTTATCGCCTACAGCCTTCTGTATGCCGCAGTAGGTATTATTATACTGACTCTTGCAGTCATTCTCTTTGATATATTCTCTAAAGGACTTCCTGCCATATCCTGGGAGTTCCTCACCGAATCTCCGAGAAATCTCGGGCGTGAAGGCGGAATATTCCCTGCTATAGTGGGCACACTCTATCTTGTTGCAGGAGCGATTGCGATGGCTCTTCCAATAGGCATTGGTGCGGCGATTTACATGACTGAATATACAAAAGAGGGGCGTTTAACGGAGATCATACGTACAGGAATTGATCTCTTAAACGGAACACCGTCTATTGTATTCGGTCTCTTTGGCTTCTCATTCCTTGTTCTCTTTCTGAACTTCGGTGTCAGCCTGATAGCCGGTCAGATAACCCTTGCGTTAATGGTGCTTCCGACTATTATCAGGACAACTGAAGAGGCACTGAAGAGCGTCCCGCAGTCAGTCAGGCATGGCAGTCTTGCTCTTGGTTCAACGAAATGGCAGACAATATATAAGGTGGTAATTCCGCCTGCGATACCGGGAATCATCACCGGAACAATTCTGTCAATAGGAAGAGCTGCCGGAGAGACTGCCCCGATTTTATTTACGGCAGTGGTCTTCTCGTCAAGATTCCTCCCGTCATCGGAGTTTGACCCAGTAATGGCACTGCCATATCATCTCTACATTCTCTCAACCAATGTCCCCGGTGCGACAGAAAACCAGTACGGCACAGCGGTCGTTCTCGTCACAATTGTGGCAGTGATCTACCTGTTTGCAATATTCATCAGAAATCATTACCAGAAATCAGTCAGGTGGTAATAAATGGAAAATAACGATAAAATTCTTGAGACAAAGAACCTTGACCTCTATTACGGGGAAAAACAGGCACTTTCAGATGTAAATATCCCCATAGCAAAAAATAAAGTGACTGCACTTATCGGCCCTTCAGGATGCGGCAAATCAACCCTGCTCCGCTGCTTCAACAGAATGAATGACCTTGTGGACAACTGCCGGATTACCGGCAAAATCCTATATCATGATGGGGACATCTTCCGGCCTGGAAATGATGTGGTCGCGATGAGAAAGAAGATTGGCATGGTCTTTCAGCAGCCAAACCCGTTTCCAAAGACAATATATGACAATGTTGCGTACGGGCCGACAGTTCACGGGCTTAAGGACAGAAAAAAGCTTGATGAAATCGTAGAGGCAAGCCTGAAAAACGCTGCACTCTGGGATGAGGTCCATGACAGGCTTGACGACCCTGCAATGGGACTTTCCGGAGGGCAGCAGCAGAGGCTCTGCATTGCCAGAACCCTTGCCGTGGAACCGGAAGTAATTCTGATGGATGAACCATGTTCGGCACTGGATCCGATTGCGACATCAAAGATTGAGTCACTGATTGATGACCTTAAAAAGAATTACACTGTAATTATTGTCACACACAGCATGTCACAGGCATCAAGAGTTAGTGATTTTACCGGATTTATGTACCTTGGAAAGCTCATAGAATACGGAGATACCGAGAAGATCTTTACAAGCCCGGATGAAGAACTGACTAACAACTATATTACCGGAAGATTTGGATAGGAGGATTTTAAATGTCTGATAAACTACACTCTGAGCTTGGAAAACTAAGAAATGATATTATTGAAATGGGTGAATTCTCTTTAGGGATGTTCTCAGAATCCCTTGACGCACTGAAGAAACTTGACAGAGATCTTGCAGAAAAAGTTGATGCCAAAAAGGTCAGGCTCTCTGAATTCAGTGATGATATAGAAGAGAGGACCATGAGAATTCTGACTCTTTATCAGCCGGTTGCCGATGACATCAGGGCAATATTCTGTATTATACAGATGAATACCACCCTGTACCGTCTGGGAAGAAACGGGCGTGAAATTGCCCGTCTTGTCATGATTCTCCCTGAGTCGCCACATCTCGGTATAATTAAGAGTCTCAGCCATATGGCTGAATGTGTAATTTCTATGCACAGGGATGTTCTTGATGCGTACAGTTCGGGAGATTCCGCAAAACTAACCAACCTCCTCCGCCGGGACGATGATGTTGACAATATGCAGGGTTCGATCTTCAGGGAGAGCCTCACATATATGATGGAGGATAACCGTAATATATCACGTTGTATCGAATATGTCATGGTCTCAAGATATCTTGAGAGAATGGGTGACCATGCATGCCTGATGGGTGAGAAGGTTTATTATATGATTGAAGGCGAAAAACTTGAAATAAACTAAGCTGAAATGAAAATTGCTGAAGGTTCAGATTTTCATTATAAGTTCAGGTGTTTTTTTATGAAGGCGACAAATCCCGAAAATCCGGAATATTTTACCAACAGGGAAGTCTCATGGGTAGAATTTAACAGAAAGGTCCTTGAGGAAGCCTTTGATAATAGACATCCTCTTCTTGAACGGGTTAAATTCCTCTCAATTTTTTCAAGCAATCTTGATGAATTTATGATGATCAGAGTCTCCGGACTTAGGAGGCAGATTAAGTGCGGCGTTCTTGAAATCCCTCCTGACGGAATGACACCTACGGAACAGCTGATTGCCATACGGAAGGAGTTAAAAGAGCAGATTCACATGGCAGACAGCTGTTTCAGGGACGACCTGCTACCTGCACTTAATAAAGAGGGCATCCACATCCACAGGTGCAGAGATTTAGGAAAGAAGCAGAAGAAATTACTTAGAGATTACTTTGAAAGAGAGATCTTTCCTGCACTGACGCCTATGTCCTTTGATGTCGGCAGGCCTTTTCCTTTTATATCAAATCTGAGTCTCAATCTTGCTGTAATTATTGATGATTCACAGAAGGGTATGGTATTTTCCAGGCTTAAAATCCCAAGGGACATCTTTCCGAGATTTATCGAAGTGCCGATGGATGAAAAGATTCATGATTCTGATAAAAAATCAGGTAAGGAATTTCATTTTGTATTCATTGAGGATCTCGTCTCGTCAAATATCGACCTTTTATTTCCGGAGATGAACGTTGTCAACAGCTATCCTTTTGTTGTCACTCGGGATGCTGATATTGAAATAGAGGTGGACGAGGCCTCTGATCTCTTAACTGCGATAGAGGAGAGCGTCGAACAGAGAAGGGTCGGTCATCCTATACGTCTCGATGTAAACAGGTCTATGCCGAAATGGGTGAGGGCAATTCTTGCCAAAAAGCTTGACCTGAGCTCCGGGGGAGTTTATACGATAGACGATCCGCTCAGGAAATCCGACCTGATGGAACTTTTAAGCATTGACAGGCCTGACTTAAAGGATAAACCTTTCATTCCGGCATATCCCTGCGGACTTGAAGATGAAAGTCTGGATATATTCTCAAAGGTACGTGAAGGGGATATTCTCTTTTACCATCCTTATGACAGTTTCACACCTATTGTGAACTTCATTAAACAGGCAGCAGAAGATCCGGGTGTAATTGCAATAAAACAGACATTGTACCGGGTTGGTTCAAAGTCTCCTGTTGTAGAGGCGCTAAAAAAAGCCAGAGAAAACGGAAAGCAGGTCTCAGTCATTGTTGAACTGAAGGCACGCTTTGACGAGGAGAACAATATCGTATGGGCAAGGCAGCTTGAGGAGGCCGGGGTACATGTCGTCTATGGCATAGTAGGAACCAAGGTGCATGCAAAACTCTGCATGGTTGTCAGAAGGGAAAAGGAAGGCATCAGGACATATGTCCATTTCGGAACAGGCAATTACAATCCCGGTACTGCACGGTTATATACAGACATCGGCATCCTGACCTGTGATCATGAGATTGCTTCAAGTGTAACTGATCTCTTCAATGCCCTCACCGGTCATTCCAATAAAAGGGAATATGATTCACTGCTGGTCTCATATGGTAAAAGCGGACATATGAGGAAGAATATAGTCGATCTGATCAACAATGAGGCAGAAGTGCATAAAGCTGGCGGTAATGGTTATATTGTATTTAAGCTCAATCAGCTCACAGATCCGGACGTGATCACCGCCCTGTACCGCGCATCATCCGCCGGGGTGAAAATAGATCTCAATGTAAGGGGTATATGTGCACTCCGGCCCGGAATAAAGGGTGTAAGTGAGAATATTACCTGTACGTCAATTGTCGGCAGATTTCTGGAGCATTCCAGAATTCTCTACTTCAGAAACGGCGGTGACGAGATTGTCCTTACCGGAAGTGCGGATATGATGCCGAGAAATCTCAGCAGGCGTGTTGAGGTTTTAGGTATTGTAAAGAACCCCTCTATAAGGGAGTCCCTTAAAAAAATCCTTAAGGTTCATCTGGCAGATAACGTCAATGCAAGAAGGCTTCTGCCGGATGGCAAATATGGACGTATTTTGCCTGGAAAAGATGATGAGCCATGCAATGCCCAGATCTGGATGACTGAGCACAGGGGAGAATGGAATGAAGGTCACCCCTGATATTTTCGTCTGTCTGTAAGATGAGAGTTGTCTGTGTATGATTATATAAAGATAAACAGCTGGCTGAGCATTGAATCTTCCGGGTGAAAAATTTAAGATTTTTTTGCTTTCGCCATGAAAATGTTATATATTCAAAAATACATTGTTAAATGAGTTATTCCGGAACAGATCAGACTATTCCGAAAGTATGCCTGATGATGCACATATGGTTTGCCCTGAAAAGATGTCTGAGTCATATTTGGTAATATATCAATGGGAAGTTCTGAAAGGATGTCTGAATTATATCAGATTATCAGTTGATGAAATATCCTGAAAAACGGAGGAGTCATGCTTGATGATGTATTAATGAAATATCCCGATCCTGATGTGGATTATGGGAAGTTAATCAGTCCGTTTCAGGCTGAAATCGGCCATCTCCAGAGGGAAATTCTGGACCTAAATATTCCGGTTATGATTATCATCGAAGGCTGGGATGCTTCAGGCATATCTGACATATGCAATAAACTTATCAGGTATCTTGATCCCAGGAGCTATCGCCTGTATCCTGTGGGCCGTCCGAAGGAGTCTGAAGCCGAGATGCCTTTCCTCTGGCGTTTTGCCCTTGCCGCTCCTGAGGAGGGAAAGTTTGCCATTTTTGATCGTGCATGGTACAGCCGCATGATTGTTGAGAACAAAGAAAATCTTAAAGATGTTTTTAGAATTAAGGTTGAAGATATAAAAGCATTTGAGAGGCATTTCTGTGATGACGGCGGGGTTTTGATAAAAATATTTCTCCATATCTCACATAAGGAGCAGAAAAAGCGGTTTAAAGAGGCTGATTCTGATCCATGCCGTTCTTTTTATCTTAAAAACGTTGACTGGAATCCTAAGAAAGAATATCCGGAATATTTCAGTGTCATTGATGAAATACTCTTCAGAACAAATACACCAAATTCTCCGTGGGAAGTAATTCCGGCTGAAAATCTTGATTATGCTGTTTACCGGGTTTATGATACAGTAATAAACCGTCTGAAGGCTGCAGTTTCAGATAAGTTAAAGGGCGTGGAGACTATATGCCATGAATGCCCCATCCTCTCCTCCGGCTACTGCCTTCCTGAACCGCATGCACCAAGAGTCCTTGACAGAAAGGAATATAAAACTAAGAAGAAGGAACTTGGAAAGAGACTGTCTGAGCTTCAGGTTGAGCTTTACAGGAATAAAATTCCACTTGTTATTTTATATGAAGGCTGGGATGCTTCCGGAAAGGGCGGTGCTATTACAAGATTCACAAGATATCTCAACCCCAGAGGCTACAGGATTGAGCCAATCGGGCCGCCGGATGTTAAAGAGAAAAAGATGGGTTACCTCTGGAGGTTCTACAAAAGGCTGCCCCGCCCGGGAAGGATTGTTATCTTTGACCGTACATGGTATGGCAGGGTGCTTGTTGAGAGGGTTGAAGGATTATGTTCTGATTATGACTGGAAGAGGGCATACACTGAGATCACCGAATTTGAGCATTTTATTGATGAATGGGGCGGAGTTATTGTTAAATTCTGGATTCATATCAGTAATGAGGAACAGCTTGACCGTTTCAGGGCCAGGGAAGCTGATCCTGACAAAGTATGGAAGATCACGCCTGAAGACTGGCGAAACCGTGAGAAATGGGACCAGTATGAAGAAGCAGTATGTGATATGATCTCACTTACCCATACACCCTGCTGCCCATGGACCATAGTCAGTGGAAACGACAAATACAGTGCAAGGATTCAGACTTTTGAAGCTGTAATTGCAGCTGTGGAAAAGAAGCTGAATTTATTTAAGTGATAAAATGACAAATAAGAGAGATTCCGGCAGAAATCAGGTCGATGCAGGATACTGCCTCTTTGGCGCACAGTCCATTCTGCCTTTAATTTCACAGCTTGAATCAGAAACAGATGGTGTCAAAATTGCGGATGACATAGAATATGTCCACAGATGCAGGGTTGCATCAAGACGTATCCGTGCGGCTCTTCCCATATATCGTGACTGTATCCCGCAAAAAGAGTTCAGAAAATGGAAATCCGGGATAAGGGATGTAACCAAATCCCTTGGTGAAGCCAGGGATGCAGATGTACAGGCTGATTTTCTTGAAGGATTTATCAGTGAGCATAATTTCAGAGGAGGTGATCACCGTACACTTTTCACACCGGAAATTGAGTCTGCTGAGGATTACAGTCCGGTCTCCGTCAGCAGTCCTGAAAGTACTGCTATATCCGGAGTTCAGGATAATTCCGGGGTTCATAAAGCCCCTGAAATTCCGGGGATGACTTTTGGCGGGAGAATCAGGAAATTTTTCAGGAAGTTTTCACCTTCAAAGGAGATCACTTTGCCGGTGAATAAGAATACCGGACCTGAGAGCGATTTTGCCAATAAATATCCTGTCAGTTTTGATTTTGAAAGAACCGGGTACTCTTACCTCCCGGGACTTGAGTGTCTTAAGACAAGGATCTGCCAGAAGAGGGAGTCTATTCAGCCCCACGTTATTGAATCAATGGAGAAGTTTGAAGAGTCCGGAGTTCTTGAGGAGATGAAGGATTATTTCCATGAAATTTCAGTTCAGGGACAGATGTACGGACATGACATTCATTCTCCGTACTCTTATGAACAGGCATTTTTCAATATATCGCTGAGGCTTGAGGATCTCTTCTGGCATGAGAAGCATCTCTTTGATCCTGACAGGACTGAGGAGCACCATATGATGAGAATTTACGCCAAAAAACTCCGCTACACAATGGAGGCATACGGCGATCTCTATCCTGACGGGTTAAAGCCGCAGATTAAAGCTATTAAGAAACTCCAGGATTTCCTTGGTGATATCCATGACTGTGACGTATGGTCTGATTTCCTGCCGGAATTTAAGGCGGAAGAGGAGAAGAGGTCTGTTGAATATTTTGGCAATGACAGTTTTTTTAAGATTCTGACTCCCGGAATTGATTATCTCTGTGATGACAGGATTGGGAAGAGAAAAGAACTCCATTCCGGACTTGTGGATTACTGGAATGAACTTGAAAAGGAAAAATTCTGGGATGAACTCAGGTCTGAAATATCACTGCCGCTCCAGAATGTCTTTTCAAATATGGCTGCATCCTGTGATGTGAAGGAGTTAAAGATTGCACTGATTGGTGATATCCATGCAAACCTTCCGGCACTTGAGGCAACACTTGCCGACATTAAGGAGAGGGGCGCCTCCATTGTGATAAATGCCGGTGATATTGTGGGTTACGGCGCATTTCCGGATGAGGTGATCACACTTCTGAGGGAGAACCATCTCATCAATATCTCCGGAAATTACGATCTGGCGGTTCTGAAAGCCGGAAGTTTGAGTGACAGGAAAAAAAGGAAGAGATATGAGCTGAAAAAACACAATAAGATTTACAACAGCCTCTCTTCATCCAACAGAAAGTTTCTCCGGACACTTCCAAAGACACTTGACCTTGTATTCGGAGGCAGGAAGATTCATATCTCGCATGGTGATAAAAAATCACCGGTTAAGGCATTTACGGAAAATACCACAAAGGCTGAGCTTCTTGAGGCATATAAACTTACAAAGGCCGATGTCATCGTAACCGGACATTCACATAAGCCCTTTGCCAGGGAAACTGACGGCAGGTGGTTTATCAATACCGGAAGCGTAGGTATGCCAAAGGACGGCGATCCAAGGGCTTCATATGCCCTTCTGACACTGAATCCGTTTTCATTATATCATATCCGTGTGCCTTATGATTTCCGGAGATCAGTTGATGCCATCTATGAGGACAGGCTTTCAGAGTCCTATGCACGAATATACAGGGAAGGAAATCCGGTTGATATTATCCGGCACTCAGGCGGTGATGAAGATTGATAACCGAATCTGAAGTGAGGGATATTTTTGCCCTGCTTGAATCTGCCAACGCCGACATCGATCACGCCTGTCAGGTTTCAAAACTCAGCAATGCTTTATTCAGTGAACTTTCCGGACTTCACAAACTTGGAGAGGATGAATTACGCTTACTTTATTATAGTTCAATGCTTCATGACATTGGGATTTCAGTCTCTGAAAAAGGCCACCATAAAAATTCTTATGACCTGATAATGTCTGATAAAACTCTCAGTCTGACAAATGAGGAGAGGGCTGTAGTTGCCAATACTGCAAGATATCACAGAAAGGCCGGACCAAAGGTTTCCCATAATGAATTTATGGGCCTGTCCGCTGAGGAGAGGCATATTGTGGAGGTTCTCTCCGCCATTCTGCGTATTGGAGACGGACTTGACAGGACGCATATGTCCCTGATATACAGGCTTTCATGCAGAATTTCAGATAAATATGTCTGGATCAGGTGCTATTCGGATTACCATTCCAGATTTGATGAAGAGGCGGCGCTTAAGAAGAGTGATCTATTTGAGAATATTTTTGAACATAAGGTGATTATCGAGTGGGAGACAGGTTAGAGGAGAAGGTCGTTTCATTTATCGACCTTGGAACAAATTCGGTCAGGCTTCTGGTTGTGAGGATTAACCGGAATTATTCCTATAAAATTCTCCGCAGGCAGAAGGATACTATTCGCCTGGGAGATGGTGAATTTGAGAAGAATATCCTCTCTGAAGCTGCTATGGACAGGGCAGTTTCTGCATGCCGTCAGTATGTGGATATATCCCGTAATTTTGGTGCCGAAGAGGTTATAGCTGTTGCAACCTCCGCGACAAGGGAAGCTAAAAACCGTGATGAACTGATAAGGCGTATGTCAGAATGTGCCGGAGCCGAACTTAATGTGATCTCCGGAGATGAAGAGGCACGCCTCATCTACCTTGGTATATCGAGCGGGATTGAGATCGGTGAAAAGAAGTATTTTTTCTTTGATATCGGCGGAGGAAGCACGGAAGTTATTGTCGGCGATCAGTCCGGCTACAATTATCTCCGAAGTCTTAAGCTTGGAGCGATAAGAACGACAGGGAGGTTTGGACTTGATACAGATAACGGCATTCTGTCTGACCGTGATTTTGATAATTTATGCAGGAGTCTCAGGGATAAGGTGCATCATGTTGCAAGGGAGACCCGGCAATATAATATCTCTGAAGCTTATGGGAGTTCAGGAACGATTATTTCAGTGATTACTGCTGCAAGGAAGATTTCCGATGCCTGCATCAGTGAGAATGGCAATGGAGCTTCTGATATGGATTATGATGGCAGCTGCAGCTATTCTGCCGGTATTGAGGAGATTTATCTTCTGCTGGATCATTTAAGAACAATACCCAACGATGAAAAGAAAAAAATTCCGGGCATAAGCCCCGAAAGGGCGGATATTATCCTTGCCGGTACTGCAATACTTTACACTGTAATGAAAGAATGCGGAATTGAGAAAATTACTGCATCTGAGAGAAGCCTCAGGGACGGAATGCTTGTGGATTATCTCTCTAAGATTCCGGGTTTTCCTCATGCGGAGAATATGCCCGTCCGTAAGAGAAGCGTCAGGCAGCTTGGAAGATCGTGCAGAATTGATGAAAGGCATGCGATGAAGGTCTCCGGTCATGCCCTTTCGCTCTTCGATTCCGGAATTATGGCAGGCATTCATAATTATAGTCCTAAAGAGCGGGAGTACCTTGAATATGCCTCATATCTCCATGATATAGGGCAGTTTTTATCTTTTTCAGGTCATCAGAACCATTCATATTATGTGATTACAAGGTCGCAGCTTCTGGGATTTGATCAGAAGGAGATAATTATTATCGGGCTTATTGCCGGATACCACAGGAAGAGAATGCCTAAGAGATCTGATGAGGGTTTTTCTTCTCTAAACCTCAAAGATCAGAAGAAGGTGACCTTTCTTTCAGGTCTGCTCAGAATTGCGGAATTCCTCGAAAGGAGCCATGATGAGAGGGAGAGGATCTGTGAATTTGTAATCCCGGATGATAAATGCCCGATGATCAGGATAAGCCCTGAGAAGGACTGTAATTCTGAAATTCAGCTGATTAAAAATGATATGAAGAATCTTAAAAAGGCTTTTGGGCGTGAAATTTTCATTGCTGCTGACCGTCTCTCAAATAAGCAATGACTGACTGCCGTATGTTCCGGACCGGCCTGAGTCACTGCTACTTTTGAGCTGAATATGGAGTTCACGTGACTTTCTGCCCGTAAAGTTAAACCGGGCTGTATATCTCGTATAGTCCGGAATTTTTGAGAAATTTTTTTAAACTTTCAATCCCACCGTCAAGATAGACTGCACCGGCAAACGCCTCCATACATTCCGCAAGTACTCTTCCTGATGTCCAGACATGCTGGATCTCTTCTCCCTTGCCCCATAATACAAAGTCCTTCAGTTCAAGTTCTTCTGCAAGTTTTCTAAGAACGCTCATGTTTACGATATTGGTCTTTGTAACTGAGATCTTTCCTTTTTCAGTTATTCCTGAGTTTATAAGATGTTCTATTACCACCAGATCGATTGCCGCGTCACCAAGTGTTGCCAGGTGATCCATATTCCACCCCTCCGGGAGGTTGTTCTCCTTTCCGAATGCAAACCTTGTGAGTGCCTTTTCCAGTAAATTCCGGTTGACAAACCTGTATCCTGTCTTCTCTTCAAGAATATCAGACCTCTTCTCAGAATATATCATAAATAATCAGGATAATATTTGGCTCTTCATGCATATCCGGTTATCTCATAATCTATATCTGACGATTTTTCTGCACATTCTTTCCCGTGGTTTAACATATCCTTAATCATATTTTCAAGAACTTTTGGATATACTGCCCCTATTAGGTCTGATACAGGTTTTCCTCCGCAGAAATACTTGAAAGTAGGTGTTGACATGATGGCGTATCTCTCCCTAATCCATGGTGATTCTACTACGTCAAGCATCCCGAAGATTATTCTGTCCCCGTATTCTCCGGCAAATTTTTCAAAATATGGTTTCATTGTCCGGCAGTGTGAGCATGTTTCACTATAAAACATTACAATAGCCGGTTTTTTGCTATTTTCTACCATTTTTTCCCAGTTTTTGTCATCCAGTTCCTGTATTCTCTCTCCGGTCATCTCCAAACCTCCTGTTTTTTGGATAATCCCTTTTCTGAATCAACACTGGCTGTCAGTTTACTCTTATATTATTCCTCTCTGTCTCAGCCTGTGCTGTCAGTATAATCTGTGATATTGGTATCCGGAATAATAAAGTTCACCCCGATTATGTTGAATTATACCGGGGAGCGGTGGAGAACAAATCATGATATTTCCGGTTGAGACTACTATTTTTATCCGGGTTTTAATTTACATTTCCGGATGTTCTCATTCTGCTTCTCCTTGAGAGCTGAATAATTCTGAAAAAAGTTGGTTTTTTGTTTCTGAAGGGTTCTGCCAATTCAGGACTATTCTGAATTTTCATCTTCAGATGTTTTTAAGTGCGACGATATCTGTTACACCTGTTAGTTTCCAGATGTTTGATCTCTCCTCTGCTGCAATGGATTCAAGTTCGTCAGACGGGTTATGTCCAAGCGCGGCGAGAATATTCTGTGAGAGGTTGTTCTTCCTGATCATATTAACAAACATGTCTCTGACCTCTTTTTTTGTGATTGAGTCCTCTTCCTGGACGATATAACCCTGCATAGTCACAAAGGTATAACACGAGAGATCTTTTGTATATCTCTCAACCTCAACAGAGACATGCGGGTTTTGTTTATACAGATCATTCTTGCGGCCATATTTTGTGGACAGGAAATATAGGAATTTTCCGTCAAATACATATAAAAATGGTGCCAGGTATGGATATTTCTCCCCCTGAAATGCAATGCGGCAGATAAATCCTTCTGAGATTAACCTGTCATATTCTTCTTTTTCCATCTTTGGAATCTTGACTATATCCAAAATAATCACTCCGTTAAGCAGTCTTCATTTTTCTCAGGTATATATTTTTCCAATTGATTTTTTCATTTATTTATATTTTATATATAATGTGTTGCTTTTTAGGGTTAATATTCAGCTTATTTTTATGTACAGGTTATGCGGGAAAGAAGTTTCAGTTGTAACCGGTTCATCTCTGAGATTTTATTATAATATATATAGATCTATTTATCTCTCCGGCTATAATCTGTCACTAATACCCAAATTATCTTATTGATATAAACCAATTTATCTGAATCAGAAACTGCCGGAGATTTATATGAATCATGTTTATGTAATCGGGCACAAAAACCCCGATACCGACTCAATTTCGAGTGTAATTGGTTATTCCAGTTTTTTAAACCGGAAATCCCCGGGGAAGTATCTGCCGGTCAGATGCGGGGAAATTAATAATGAAACAGAATTTGCGCTTGAGAAATTCGGCCTTCCTGCTCCTGAATTAATCGACAGTGTTGAGCCGAATATTTCAGATCTCTCTTTTATTTATTCAATTAGCGCACGTGAGGATGTTCCTACAATTGACATCATAGAGATGATGGATGAGAATAATGTACGAAATCTTCCTGTAACCGATTCAGAAGGGCGGCTTAAAGGGCTTATGAGTGAGCACGGGCTTGCTCAGGCATACATCGGCAGACAGAAGATTGAACAGCTCTCAATAACGCCGATAAAGCTTGAAACGCTGGGAAGAATCCTTCAGGCTGATCTGATCGTTCCGACAAGGGACTTATTTGAGGGCAAGGTTTACATTGCCATTGATGCGCTCCATGTGACTCTTTCCAGACTGACTGAAAATGATGTCGCGATTGTCGGAGATAATGAACCTGCCCAGCTTGCACTCATCTCTGCCGGGATTGCTGCATTGATTATTGCTGACGGGGCACCTGTGGGTGAGAGAACCATTAACGAGGCAAAAAAGAATCAGGTTGCACTTCTTGCAACAAAACTTGATGCTTTTGGTGTCGGGAAGATGATTAACCTCTCACTGCCTGCCGGTGAAATTATGGCCACCGATGTTGAGATTCTCAGGAAGGAAGACTCGATTGAATATGCAAAACAGATCGTTTCAAGTTCAAGGTACAGAACTGCCTGTGTTGTTGATGAGGATAAAAAACTGCTGGGCATGATCTCAAGGAATACTTTTCTTGATGAGGTTCAGAAGCAGGTAATTCTTCTGGACCATAATGAATTTACACAGGCAGTTGATGGCATTGAATCCGCGGAAATCCTTGAAATAATTGATCACCACAGAATCGGGGCAGTTACCACATTAAAGCCGATAAGTTTCTTGAATGAACCTGTCGGTTCTACCGCAACCATTATTACCGGAAAATATTATGAATCCGGCATGACTCCTGAGAAAAATATTGCAGGTATTCTCTTATCCGGAATTTTGTCAGATACAATGGTTCTGCGTCTGTCGACAACTTCTGATAAGGACAGAGCAATGGTGGACTATCTTGCAGGCATTGCAGAGGTTGACCCTGTTGAATTTGGCACTGAACTTATAAAGAGGGGTATGCAGGTTGAAGGCGATTCATTAAACGGACTTCTTCTCAGGGATGTTAAGAGGTATGAACTGTTTGGCCGTGATGTCGTCATCTCACAGGTGATGATACCGACATTTGAATTTGCGGAAGAGAATAAAGATGAGATCCTGAAAGAGATAAATGACCTAAGGTCTGTCCGCAATGTGGATGTCTATGGTGCGATGTTTACATCTGTATTTGATGACGGAAGTCTGCTTTTCTTATCCGCAGACGAGCATATTCTCTTAATCTCCGGGGCAAAAGATCAGCCACTGATGCTTAAGGGCGTTATGTCAAGGAAAAATGATTTTCTCCCGTGGTTTGGAAAGATCTTAAAAGAGTTTTAGATAATGAAATGTTTTGCCCGGAAAAATATTTCTGATTTTGAGTGCATATGCCCCGGATGTAATTTCCAAAAAAAAAGCCGGACTGAAAGTTATACAGTCTGAAAAGAGATGACCGGATAACTGGTCCCCGAACAATACCTGATCTTTTGGATGTTATTTCACATCCGGAATTTCTTTTTCTCTCTTCTCCCGAGAATAAAGCCGGCAGTTCCTGCCAGCAGTGCAGCGATAATCATTAATGCAGCAGAGAGGACACCTCCGGAGAGCATTTCGTTTTTGGTCAGTTCTGCATTTAATTTTAGATTTCCTCCGTTCTCAACTGATATTTCAGAACTGAAATCTGTATATCCGTCCATAATGAGGGTTATATTGTGATATCCGTTCCTGACACTGATACCATCTGCCGGTGTGGTTCCAGAGAATCTGTTGTCGATCAGAATCTCTGCACCGGGAGGGCTGGAATATATACTGATAGTGGCGGCAGGTTCTTCATCCGGAACGCAGGGCTGAGCCGGTTCGGGCATGGCAGGATCGGTTATCGGCAGTGCCAGAAAATATATTTTGCCGTCATTTGAGGCAATAGCCATTCTTGTCCCGTCAGGTGAGAGTGATACTCCCCTTACATTGCCTGATGTCCTGTAGCTCAGGATTTCGCTGTTTCCTCCCCTGAAAAGCCTTGCATAATTATCCTGGCATCCGGTAGCGAAGAATCGGCTTTCACGTGATATTGAGAGGCTGTTTACCGGCTGAATGTTTGTCCTTCTCTCTGCTTCCTCTCCGGAGATCCGGTATATGGTGGTTGTCCCGCCTGATCCACAGACTCCTGTATATTTCCCGTCAGGAGATACGGCGACATCATTTACCTGCTCTGAGATCTGCCGGTACCATTCCATATCACCCGGGAGTCTGTACAGGTATAGCCCAAAGAGCCTCTTTCCGGCAGCAATATATTCTCCGTCTTCCGATACTGAAACTGAGCATATGTCGCCGCCGTAGGCATTTCCTCCCGGCTGCTTTGACCATACAAGGTCGCCTGTTCCTGTGAAGAGGTAAAGGTATCCGTCATCTGATCCGGCGGCTATATACCCGCCTGTTTTTGATACTGAGACATCGTACATGTTCTCCCCCGCCTGTTTACTCCAGAGATACTCTCCTTCCCTGTTATAGACATAAAGGATTCCGTTTCTTGCTGCTGCGGCACATATTTCAGCATTATCTGCGAGATCAACTCCGTTTACGGCCGATGGCAGCTTCTTCTCCCAGATAAGTTTTCCATTGCTGTTTAAGAGGTATAATCCGGAATTTACACCGCCAGCGATGATGTAACTTCCGTCGGGTGATATCTCTGTGTCAGGAAAATTTGTCTGCTTTTCAAACGTCCACAGCAGGGTTGCCGTTTCTCCGGCTGATACCGGAATTATAAACAGCAAACAGAGAATGGTCAGAATAAAGGCCGGTTTCAGTATGGCCCGAATAATCTTATATCCAGTTTTCATTTACCTCTCACCACCATTCATATCAATGACATCATCTGAGAAACTTGTAAGCTGGGATATTATAATCGGGTCAAGCCCCCGCTCAATGGCGAGGAATATCCCCGATATGTTCAGGATTTTAAGTTTGCTTGATACAAAGTGCATAAACTTTGCAAGATTTTCAGATGAGAGGTATATCAGCATGGCATTAACTGAATCTATAAGAACATATGTTTTTTCCTCAGTCACATTTGCAAGTTCATTTGAGACTGCAATCGAAAGTCCTGTAAGGTCTGACGGGTTATTGACAAAGACGGCGTTAGGTACTCCTTCGGGTTTTTTACCCATCGCAAATTTTGATATTGCATCAATGAATGAAACTTTGTCAAGCCTTACATCTCCTTTTTTATATAATTCATAGAGGTAACTTGCCGGCTCATTAATTGTTATCACTATAATTCTGTGGTTCTTGTCTGTAAGCTCCTTTATCAGGGCCACATTGTTCTTTTTTATATGTGACGCCTCAGAGAGAATAAGGTATATCCGGCCTTCATCAGGATCTGTTTCAAAAATATCCATCGTTATCTATCCTGTAATAAACCGTCTGAAATAGTCCGGAATTTCATTTCTTCTCTCAACTATTGATCTATTAAGTTCATTCAGGTTATTGTTGATCTGCTCAATATTTTTCATCTGAATTATGAGTTTGGATATTATTATCTCTGTATTTATATCTCTCGACTGAAGATCAGTGATAATCTCTGCAAGATTGTCGTTTACTATGGAAGTTGGATTTTTAAGTCTCAGTGCTGATTCATTCATATATGAGAGCATCTCTTCATAACTCTCCTGGCGGTATATTGAAGAGCCGATTATTCCGGCAGCAGCACCGAGGGTGTCGATCTCGGCTTTTGTCCATTTTCTCTCTTCTTCCGATTCGTCAAAACCTATAAAGCCCCACCACCGGTCAATTATGAAAACCGGCGCTATAATCATTGATTTTACACCAAGTTTTTCCATATTTGCCCTCTCTGCTTCATCAACACTGCTGATATCGGCGTATATGGTCTCTTTTTTACTCAGCACCCTCTTCCATCTTGGCACACCGGCTTTCTCATATGTTAATTTCTGCATTTCTGGATTTTTAATCTGCCCTTCAAAACCTTCTGCTGTCCACTCAGATATTTCGTTCATCATTATTTCGCCGGAAAGAGGACCGGCAGTATTTTCAAAGAGGTATATTCTGGAAACTCCTGTAGCCTCTCCGAGATCTGAAAGGAATGCTTTGATATTCCCCTTCCATGAGACTGATTCCAGGAATAACTGTGAATGCCTTCCTATTGCCTCAAGTATTTTATCACGCCTTCTGAGGCTCTGATTCATCTCTTTTTTTTCAGTAATGTCAAGAAATGTCGCAACAAAAGTATTATTTTTTATTATATGTGTAACAGTGGCAGCTACATATCTCTCAGAACCGTCTTTTTTCTTCAGTCTGAATTCAAATATTCGTGAAAATCCTGCTTTATCTTCAGAAAAACGTCTGTATTTGTCATAAAGTGGTTTTAGATCGTCCGGGTGTATGAACTCGGGCCATTTCATATTGTTTTCTATCTCATCCCGACTGTAACCGGATATTTCTGAAAAGGCTCTGTTTGAAAGAATGACATCTTCATTACTGTTGCTTAAAATGAGTCCTGCACCGGCATATTCGAAAATATTTTCGTAATAACCGCTGATATTTTCCATATCCGTTTATTGTGTCTTTTAAATTATATATGTATGGAATCGAAGTATCTGCCGGCCAGGGTAATTTGTTTCTGGATATCCCGGGGCTCTGTGATCTAACTCTGCTGGCCTTACTGAACATAATATTTTCCGGGAAAACAAAAATTCCGTGCTTAAAGCGAAAACATATTTATTTCTCTCTTACAATTCTGTTGGTGATGAGTCTGTCATCAGTTAAAAAAAGGGTATTTGAGATCCTTAATGTTGCAGAAGATGGTGATTATGTCAGCCTGGCGTTTGACATCTTTATATTCTCCGTGATTGTTTTAAATATCGCGGTCCTGATTCTCGGAAGCATCAGGTCAGTTCTTGAAAAGTACTGGCTGATCTTTCTTCTTATATCCCTTTTCACAATGATCATATTTATCATTGAATATGTCCTCCGGATATGGTCATGCACATCTGATCCCAGATATTCTGAGCCTTTAAAAGGCAGAATCCGCTGGGCACTGACTCCTTTCGCTCTTATTGATCTGCTTGTAATACTGCCTTATTTTGCATTTCTTCTCTTTGGTGTGGATTTGACAGCCCTTGTTATTCTGAGAATTTTCAGGCTTCTTAAGGTTATTAAATATTCAGATTCACTCTCTCTTGTTGTGAAAGTTATAAAAAATGAGAGAAAAACCCTTTTTACAACATATGCTGCCTTAATTATGGTTCTTCTCGTTGCCGGGACATTGATGTACCAGGTTGAAGGTTCGGCTCAGCCTGAAAAATTTGCCAGTATTCCGGATGGAATGTGGTGGGGAGTTATCACCCTTGCGACAATCGGATATGGTGATGTTGTGCCCATAACCGTAGCCGGAAAACTTCTTGGAAGTATTATTGCACTGATTGGAATCGGGTTGTTTGCTTTGCCTGCCGGTATTCTGGCATCCGGATTTTCAAGGGAGATTGAGAGTGCGCATCGTGCTCGCGAGGATGAGGAGGTATATCTCTGTCCCCACTGCAAACAGGAAGTGACAAAGAAGGATTTATGGAAGAAATAACTGAGGGCAGACCTCTTTTTTAATGTAAGGCGGAATTTTCAGGGAAAATACTCTGTTCCGATAAGGAATGAAAAAAGTTAAAATTTAAATTATTTTGCTGTTTATATCATGTTGTGGTAGTGGCTCAGCGGCTCGATTGTGACCTCTTCCATTTTAATGGCTTTTATTGCGAGTGCCGCTGCCTTGGCTGCCTGTACGGTTGTGATATACGGGATGCCATAATCCAGGGCAGATCTCATTATCTGCATATGATCCTGCCTGGAATACTTGTCAGACGGAGTATTGATTATTAATTTGGCTTCCCCTTTTCTCATCATGTCAATGATATTTGGTGAGCCTTCCTGAACCTTTCTGACGAGATTTGCCTCGAGTCCGTTCTTTGAGAAGAAATCCACTGTTCCTTTGGTTGCAAGGATATTAAGTCCGAGTTCTTTTAGTTTTAAGGCAACCTCAAGAAGTTCGTCTTTATGTTCATCTCCTCCGGAGATAAATACCGTTCCTTCAAGCGGAAGTTCATTGTCGGCTGCGATACATGCCTTATAGTAGGCACGCCCGAAGTCATAGTCGATGCCCATGACTTCGCCTGTGCTCTTCATCTCAGGGCCAAGCACCGCATCGACACCTGGCAGTTTGTTAAACGGAAGAAGGACTTCTTTTACTGCAACGTGGTTGATCTTCTTCTCTTCAAATCCGGTTTCAGCGAGACTTATGCCGGCCATTGCCTTTGCTGCAATTTTTGCCAGCGGAATTCCGGTAGCCTTCGATACAAACGGCACTGTTCTGCTTGCCCTGGGGTTAGCCTCAAGGACATATACAACACCGTCTTTTACAGCATACTGGATGTTGATAAGTCCGCAGACACCTATACCGAGAGCTAGTTTTTTTGTATAATCCCTTACTGTCTCAATTACGTCATCACTGAGGGACTGAGGAGGTATAACACAGGCTGAATCTCCGCTGTGCACACCGGCTTCCTCAATATGCTCCATAATTCCGCCGATGAGTACATCTTTTCCGTCACAGACTGCATCGACATCAATCTCAATTGCATTCTGGAGGAATGAGTCCAGGAGTACCGGGTGTTTCTTTGATACCCTGACGGCCTCTTTGATGTAATTCTGAAGTTCTATGTCGTCATGAACAAGTTCCATCGCCCTTCCGCCGAGGACATATGAAGGCCTTACCAAGAGCGGGTAGCCGATTCTCTTTGCTATCTCAAATGCTTCCTCTTCAGAGTATGCTGAATCATTTGCCGGAGACGGGATCTTCAGTTCATCGAGGAGCTGGCTGAACCTGTCCCTGTCCTCTGCCATATCCATAGCTGCCGGAGTTGTACCCAGGATCTTTGTACTGAGGCCCTCCTCCTGAATGGCCTTCTCAATAGGCATTGCAAGGTTGACTGAATTCTGCCCTCCGAACTGGACCATAACTCCGGCATAGTCATCCTTTCTGAGAATATTCATAATATCCCCGAGTTTCATAGGTTCAAAGAAGAGACGGTCTGAGGTGTCAAAATCTGTTGAGACAGTTTCAGGGTTGTTGTTTACGATATGAACCTCGGTTCCTTCCTCTCTTAAGGCCATTACGGCATGGACGGTGCAGTAATCAAATTCGATTCCCTGCCCGATTCTGATTGGACCTGATCCGAGAATCAGAACCTTATCCTTTCCGTTCTTCTCAATCTCACAATCAAGACCGCGGGTTGAGTAATAATACGGTGTCCTCGCCGGAAATTCAGCTGCACAGGTGTCAACCATTTTATAGACCGGATCTCCGGCTATCTCTGTGATGGCTGCTTTATCAAGGCCGGTTATCTCTGCGATATCTTCCGGTGTAAATCCATAATCAACTGCCTTTATGATCTCTGCATCTGACGGGCTGCCAGACCTGAGCCTGGTTTCGGTTTCAATGATATTTGCAATCTTTTGTAGGAAGAAAGCATCAATCATTGTAAGTTCAGCAACTTCTTCAACTGAAAAACCCTGTCTGAAGGCATCAAAGAGGCACCCGAAACGTTCGTCTGTCGGGTTTTTGAGAAGCATCCTTATCTCAGAGTGATCGGTGTGCACATTGATGTCAGTATCAAGTGACCTGAGGGATTTCATGAAAGCCTCTTCAAGAGTCCGGCCTATTGCCATGACCTCTCCTGTGCTCTTCATTGCGGTTGTGAGTGTCCGGTCTGCGCCCTTGAATTTGTCAAACGGCCATCTGGGAACCTTTACAACAACATAGTCAATTGCAGGTTCAAAAGATGCGGCAGTGCATCCGGTCACGGTATTTGTGATCTCGTCCAGGCGAAGTCCTATTGCAATCTTTGATGCAACGCGGGCAATAGGGTATCCGGTTGCCTTTGATGCAAGTGCAGATGATCTTGATACACGCGGGTTCACTTCGATTACTCTGTAGTCACCGTCTTTATATGCAAGCTGTACATTGCATCCGCCCTGTACGTCAAGTGCCCGGATTATTTTAATTGAGGCTGTCCTTAACTTCTGGAATTCGTCATCCCTTAGTGTAAGGATTGGTGCAACAACGACACTTTCTCCGGTGTGGACGCCCATTGCATCGACGTTTTCCATACCGCAGATTATTATGCATGTGTCTGCTGCGTCACGCATTACCTCAAATTCAATCTCTTTCCATCCAATGACACTCTCTTCAATCAGTACCTGATGAATCCTTGATTTCTGAAGACCAAGCTCGACAATTCTCCTGAGCTCCTCAGGACTGTTGGCAATTCCACCGCCTGCGCCTCCAAGGGTGTATGCCGGCCTTATTATTGCAGGAAGCCCGACTGTTTCCAGGGCTTCATCAAGCTGGCTCATCGACTCAAGGATCATGCTTTTTGGTACAGGTTCACCGATCTCATTCATCAGGTCCCTGAACTGTTCACGGTCCTCACCACGGTATATGGCTTCAAGGGGGGTGCCGAGAATTTCAACATCTTCAAGTGCACCCATCTCGGCTAATTCAGCGGTCATGTTGAGGCCTGTCTGACCACCCATTCCGCTCAGAATTCCGTCCGGCTTCTCCTTCTCAATTATTTTTGCGATTACATCGGCCCTTAAAGGCTCAACATATATCACATCCGCCATGTCAGGATCTGTCTGGATGGTTGCAGGATTTGAGTTTACGAGGACTACTTCAATTCCTTCTTCCCTCAGAGCACGGCAGGCCTGTGACCCTGAGAAGTCAAATTCAGCAGCCTGTCCGATCTGAATCGGGCCTGATCCAATGAGGATCACTTTTTTAATATCAGCTCTTAGCGGCATATTCAGGGAATCCTCCTGTACATCATATCAAATACCGGACCTTCAGTATCACGGGGGCCTCCGAAAGCCTCCGGGTGGAACTGGACTGCATAGACATCAAGGTCATCTGAGTAGATGCCTTCAACTGAACTGTCATTTACATTCTCAAATAATACTCCGCAGTCACTGGGCAGTGTATCTCTGTCAACGGCGAAGCCGTGGTTCTGGGTTGTAATATATATTGACCCGTCTTTATGCCTCACAGGCTGGTTTGAACCCCTGTGGCCGAATTTCATCTTGTATGTTTCAGCACCGAAAGCGCGGGCAAGAATCTGGTTGCCCATGCAAATGCCAAGTACCGGGATCTCTCCCATGAAGTGTTTTGCACACTCCACTGCATCGGTTGCAAAGGCCGGATCTCCCGGTCCGTTTGTGAAAAATATTGCTTCAGGTTTGCATGCTTCAACCTCTGAGGGTTTTGCATTGTACGGGAAGAGATGGAGATCAGCCCCGCGTTTTCTGAATGATATCGCGATATTTTTCTTTATTCCAAGGTCAATTACTGCAATTCTTTTGCCTTTGCCTTTTATGTGGTATGGCTCTTTTATTGACACCTGCGGCAGGAGGTCAATTTCGGAAATTGGCTTTGCAGCCCTTGCAAGTTCGACTGCGTATTCCGGACTGTTATCTCCCGTTACCAGTGCGGCTCTCAGTGAACCTTCAATTCTTGTTTTTATTGTAAGTTTTCTGGTATCAACACCTGAGATTCCCAAAAGGTTGTTCTCTTCAAAAAAAGTTTCCAGAGGTTTATTCGCTGCCGGTCTTTTGCATACCTCATGGACGACGCATCCATGGGCATTGACTTTCGGACTCTGAAAGTTCTGCTCGTCCACTCCGTAATTACCAATGAGCGGATATGTAAACATGAGAATCTGACCCGCATAACTGGGGTCAGTCAGTGATTCCATGTAACCACTCATCTGGGTCGTAAATACGAGTTCACCGGTGCAGGAACCTTCGGCACCAAAACCGTTCCCGACAATATATTCTCCGTTTTCCAGACCCAAAACTGCTTTCATCTGTTAATCATTATACTTTGGTGGTGGCATGTATTAATAACTGGGGATATAGACTTCCATCTCCCGGAAATAAAATGTTGTGGTTTATTTTTAATATCCTGCAGAAAAAAAGACTGTTTTAATCTGCATATGATGTATCTGTCGCTTATTTTTGGTATTGTTCCTATCTTCCGGAAAAAGTGTTTCAGAATTGGTCACCAAAACAAATTTCTATTTATATTGCAGTTTAAACAATTATTCATGACTGGAGCAGTTAATATTGAGATTATAGGTTTCTCGGATTCTTCATGCGGGCCTTTTCCGTGCGATGGTGACCGGACATGTGAGCTTGAGAAGTGCGCACCGTCTGAGAATCTCGTAAAGGCATATGAGGCTCTTAAGGAAAGAATTGAACATATCTATGGCGAAAATGTTACAATGAAGCTGACACTTCTTGATGACGGCATACCTGAAGATATTTTAATGATGATTGAGGAGAATCATCCGCCGATCCCGATTGTAATGGTGAACGGGAATCTGACACCTCTTGGAAGGATATCACTTCCGTTAATCAGGGAAGAGATTGCAAAATATCTCTGAGCTGAGGAGTAACAATGGATTATCAGATAATTTCCCGGAATTAATCTGATTATTTCTGCCCATTTGGTTTTTGATTTTTTCGGCACCTGTTATGTGAGCGCATGCAGATGCCACGTCATCTTTTCAGAAAATTTGTATTAGTCTTTTGTTTTAGTCTTTTTTCCTGCAATTTGGGCTTATTTTTGTGAAATGGCTGAAACGCTGTGTATGTTTGAAATGATAATTTATTAATGGAATTACAATTTATTTTGTAATATCAGCTGCCTGTTACTGCATTACTGAGATCAGGCAAAAATGGAACAGATAACATGATTGATAAATTTATTGAAGGCAATAAACGTTTTATTGCAGAAGATTTTGAGCAGGATAAAGAACATTACGACCAGCTTTCCCAGAGTCAGAGTCCTTCTGTACTCTGGATCGGATGCTCTGATTCACGTGTTGCCCCTGAGAGGGTCACAGGTGCAAAATCAGGAGAGATTTTTGTTCACCGGAATATCGGCAATATTGTTCCTGTAAGTGACTGGAACTTTGCAACAGTGCTGGAGTATGCTATACGTCACCTTAAGGTGGATGATATTGTTGTCTGCGGTCATTCAGACTGCGGAGCAATTAAAGCACTCTCCGGAAAGGCCGGCGATGATGCATATATCCCGTTATGGCTGGATAATGCAAAACCGGCAATGGAAAGGGCCGGAGAAAAGCCGGGCACTCCCGAGGGTGAGAAGGAATGGAGAAGAAAGGTCGAATATGAAAATGTCAGACTTCAGCTGGAACACCTGAGGGTATATCCGATTGTAAAATGGGCTGAAAAGATGGGAAAAGTTGAACTTCACGGTCTGTACTTTGATCTGGAGACCGGAGATCTCTCAAAGATCTTTTAATCCGGAATATTGAAGAATTCCGGGAAATATTCACATCTTCTCTTTTTTATTACTGATCTATTTGGGTTCAGCTGAAACATAAGTTATTGTCTCAGCAGGTTGTCAGTAATTAAATATTCAGGCAGTTAATAACTAATTATTGTTGTGACTGATAATATAGTGGAGATTCTGTATATATTTGTCCTCCGCCTGTATAGGTAGAGTTAATATTTAATGTCCTTAATAATTTTGTAATCCGGAGACTTAAGATGACTGTAATAAAGGAAGTTGAACTGCTTGGTTTTGATGTATGGCAGTTGTCAAAAATATGCCTGCTTATCTCATTAATCATGGGTTTTATTATAAGCCTTATAATCGGAATATTTACTTTCCTTGGAATAATTCTGCCGCCTTCATTTTTTGTTACTTTAAGCGGATCTGAATGGACCGTTGCAGATATTATCGCTAATTCTGTTCTTTTTTCAGTATTTTCCGGAATGTTTGGTCTTGGTATAGGGGCATTGTCTGTGATTGTCTATAATATGCTCTCCGGATATTTCGGAGGAGTTATGCTGTATACATTTGAAGAAGAACTGCCCGATGATATTCTTAATGAAGGAAGTTCTGATAAAGAATCATCCAATGAAATGATCGGTTATGAATAAGAGTTCAGTATTTTGCTGAATTTAAAAAATTTATTCCCTGTAAAGGGTTACAACTTCGCCTATAACAATTATTGCCGGAGGTCTGACTCCCCTCTCTTTTGCAGTCTCTGCAATCAGGGATAATTTTCCGGTTGTCACCCTCTGGTCAGGCCGAAAACCTCTCTCGATTATCGCTACCGGTTTATCACTGTCCATCCCGTTTTCAATAAGTGACTTTGTTATATTGGGCAGGTTTCTGACACCCATCAGGATTACAATTGTGCCCGGAGATTCGGCAAGCCATCTCCAGTTTATCGCTGATTCCGGTTTTGTCGGGTCTTCGTGACCTGTCAGGAATGTTACCTGGGATGCAAATGTCCGGTGGGTAACAGGAATGCCGACATTTTCGGGGACTGCAATTCCGCTTGTAATTCCCGGCACTGTCTCAACTTCTATTCCCTTTGCCTGAAGATACTCCATCTCCTCTCCGCCGCGACCGAAGAGAAACGGGTCTCCGCCTTTAAGCCGGACCACATTTTTGCCTTTCAGGGCATAATCCGCCATCAGTTTTTCTATTTCGTCCTGCTCTTTTGTGTGCTTTCCGCCGTATTTACCGACATCGACCTTCTCTACATCGGGAAGGCTGTTTATGACCTCTTCTCCGGGCAGCTGGTCATAAAGTATTACATCGGCACTCTCGATTACCTCACGTGCCTTAAATGTCATAAGGTCAAGACCTCCGGGTCCTGATCCTACAAGATACACTTTTCCGGTCATTTTACTCTAATCCTCTGTTATTTTTTTATCTTATGGGATGGCTGTGATATTCTGGTCTGCATCCTTTATTGTTCTGAGAGTTTAGTACTTTCAGTTCTGACTGTATTGTGGTTTATATCCGGGCCGGATATTTTTGTCCGGACTATTTCTTAATATTTCAGTCCGAGGCTTTCTTTTGCCTCTTCAATCAGGTCAAAGGCCAGACCTTTCAGTTTCTGCCCGATAAAGCGGGCTTCCTCTTCAGAACCGCCTGCGTCCTCAATTCTTTCATAGCGGCTGCCGTCAAGTGAGAGGACTTCTGCTATCAGGAATCCGTTCTCACAGTATACTCCCTGCGGGGTATAGCATCCACCGCCAATCTCTTCCATCACTGCCCTTTCGATTGCAGTGTCCTTCTCTGTTGGTTTATGGTTTATCTGCTCAAACTGAGCGGCAAGGGCATCGTCTTCCCGGCATACAACTGCTATTGTCCCCTGATTCGGTGAGGGGACATACCACTGGGGAAGAAGCCTTGTGCCCGGAAGATCCAGTCCAAGCCTCTGCATGCCTGCTTCTGCAAGGACTATTGCATCGTATTCTCCTTCCTTTAGTTTTCTGAGCCTTGTATCCACGTTACCACGCAGTTCTTTAATCTCGGCATTGAGGTTTCCACGCATCAGCTGGGCACGTCTTCTTGTGCTTGATGTGCCTACAACTTTAATTTCCTCAAGGGGGCATTCGTGGACGAGGAAGTCTGCCGGAGAGTCACGTTTCAGTATTGCACATGTCCTGACACCTTTTGGCCTTGCGGCCGGAATGTCCTTCATGCTGTGGACTGCAAAGTCGACCTCACCCTTTGTGATGGCATCATCGAGTGCCCGGACAAATATTCCCTGCCCGCCTACCTGATGCAGTGGGACGTCTGTATTTGCATCCCCTTCTGTTTTAATTATCTTTATCTCCGTTTCTATGCCCAGTTCTGAGAGCATTGCACAGACTTTTTCGGTCTGGACAAGTGCAAGTTTTGAGCCTCTTGTGCCTGCTGTCAGAGGCATTCTGAATAAGCTCCGGCAATCTTCTCAATGTCTGCATCCGAATGTGCGGTTGAGATAAAGTTTGTCTCAAACTGTGCGGGCGGCAGGAAAATTCCGGCTTTGAGCATCTTCTTCCAGAATGCTGAGAATGCTTCTGTGTCGCTCTCCTTTGCCTCTATGTAGTTCTGTGGCGGAGTATCCCTGAAGAAGAGTTTGAACATTGAGCCGACGCTTACAAATTTGCTCCGGAATTTTTCCGGAAGGGACTCTTTTATGGTCCTGATATTCTCTTCGAGTTTTCCGTAGATTTCAGGATTTTCACGTAAATATCCTACTGCGGCCTTTCCTGCCGCAAGTGTGAGCGGGTTTCCGCTGAATGTGCCTGCCTGATAGACAGGGCCTGCCGGTGCGACCATCTCCATTATTTCCCTTCTTCCGCCGAATATTCCAATAGGAAGTCCGCCTCCGGCTACTTTTCCAAGTGTTGTAATATCAGGTGTGATTCCGTATTTTACCTGTGCACCACCGATCCCAAGACGGTATCCGCAGATGACCTCGTCACAGATGAGCAGTACGTCATTCTCTTCCGTAATTTTTCTGACTTCCTTCAGATAATCCTTTTTTGGCAGAATTGGGCCTACATTTCCCATTACAGGTTCAAGGATGAATGCAGCGATGTCTTTGTTCTTCTCAACCAGCTCTGTTAAGGATCCGGTGTCGTTGTAGGGGACCTGGGCGGTATGCTTTACTATGTCTGCTATTACGCCGGCAGAATCCGGAACGCCCATCGTTGTTGCACCTGATCCGGCTTTTATGAGCACTCCGTCATGTGCACCGTGAAATCCGCCTTCAATTTTTATGATGTCTTTTTTGCCGGAAAAACCCCTGGCAAGGCGGATTGCCGCCATCGTTGCCTCAGATCCGCTTGAGACAAATCTGCACATATCAATTGAAGGATGGTCTGCTATAATCATCCGGGAGAGATCAAGCTCAGATGGTGTCGGCGTGCCGTACAGCCATCCTTTTTCAATCTGTTCTGCTATTGCCGATTTCACAACCGGATTTGCGTGACCTAGAATTAACGGGCCGTATCCAAGGCAGCAGTCGGTTAATTCTTCGCCGTCTGCTGTCCTTAATTTTGATCCTTCTGCACTTTCCACATAGAATGGATATGGTTTTATTGCCCTTACCGGACTGCTGACTCCGCCCGGAATCAGTTTCTTTGCTTCTTCAAATAGTTCACTGCTTTTCATCAAGCCACCTCGCTGCATCTTCTGCAAAATATGTTATTATCAGGTCAGCCCCTGCCCTTTTGATTGCTGTAAGGCTTTCAAGGGCGACTTTTCTTTCATCAAGCCATCCGTTTGCCGCTGCGGCTTTGATCATTGAATATTCCCCG
The DNA here is from genome assembly GCF_000243255.1 of Methanoplanus limicola DSM 2279. Lineage (NCBI taxonomy): Archaea > Methanobacteriati > Methanobacteriota > Methanomicrobia > Methanomicrobiales > Methanomicrobiaceae > Methanoplanus > Methanoplanus limicola. Next base: position 6,839 of record NZ_CM001436.1, on the reverse strand, counting down.
CTCACCTGGTAGGCGGCAAGCGGGAGACCGAGTGTCTTTACTGAGGAGATTATGTCAAGGTAAAATCCTGCCGGTTTTACCATGAGGATGTCGGCACCCTCATAAAGGTCGGTTTTGGACTCCAAGAATGCCTCGCCTGGATTTTCGGGTGCCATCTGGTATGTTGATCTGTCTCCGAATGACATGCCGGAGTCTGCTGCATCCCTGAACGGGCCGTAAAGAGAACTTGAGAATTTTGTGGAGTACGACATAATTGGTATGTCAGAGAATCCTTCTGAGTCAAGGGCCTGCCGTATCTTTGCCACCATTCCGTCGAGCATGCAGGACGGAGCGATGATGTCTGCACCGGCTTTTGCCTGAGATACTGCAATCTTTGCCATCACTTCAAGTGATTCGTCATTTAACAGGTCAGGTCCGCATGGTGTGTCGCCGATTATACCGCAGTGCCCGTGGTCTGTATATTCGCAGGCGCAGGTGTCGGTAATTACAACCATTTCAGGGACTTCTTTTTTAATCTCCCTGACAGCTTTTTGTATGACTCCGTTTTCCGTCCAGCCGGAAGTCCCTTCTGAATCTTTATCTTCAGGTATTCCGAAGAGAATTACAGATCTTATTCCGGCTGACTGAATCCTCTTTGCCACAGAACCTGCTGATGACAGTGGATATCTGTACTGTTCTGGCATTGATTCAATTGCTTTTTTTTCGTCAATGGTCTCATCGAAGAAAAGCGGCATTACAAGGTCATCCTTTGTAAGAACTGTTTCCTTAAACAAAGGCTGAATATGTCTTTTCCTCAGTCTTCTAAGTCTTCTTTGCGGGTACATGTTTTTCCTCTTGTTATTGCCAGAACCAGATTTTCAGCCGATCTGATGTCACCTGATTCTGCACATCCTCTGACTGCAATGGTTGCATCACTCAGCAGTTTTTTTACAAGAACTTTTGTCAGGTCGTCTATCACTTCGGAGACACTGTACTGTGTTTTTCCTATTCTTGAGACTGCTCTGTCTCTCTCCCTTACTCTTATTGCCTCTGCCCAGGTGTGCAGGTCGGCGAGAGGTTCGTTTGCGGCTGCACGGTTTATAAGTGATATGAACTGCCTGTGCTCTTCCAGGAGATATTTTTCAGCATTTTCGGCTTCTTTTCTCCTAAGCTTCATATTCTCATCGCTGACTGATTTGAGGTCATCTATTGTGAAGAGTTTTACACTTTCGATCTCTTTGACTTTCTCTTCGATATCCCTTGGCTGTGCAATGTCTATCAGTATTAGCGGCCTTTTTGTTTCGTCAAGTGGCCAGCGGATCTTATCCAGCGCATCTGTCAGGGGTTCTGCTTTTATAACCGGATGGGGAGCTCCTGTGCATGAGATGACTACGTCTGAAAGTGAGATATAATGGTAAAGCTCATCCATCATTACGGCTTTTCCACCGATCTCTTCAGCAAGTAGTTTTGCCCGGTTGAATGTCCGGTTTGTAACATAGATGGCAGTCAGTTCTTTTGCCGAGAGAGCCTGGGCAACCAGTTTTCCCATCTCGCCGCCGCCGACAACGAGGATGTGTTTTCCTGATAACGTGCCGATAAGCTCTTCGGCAAGTTTTACGGCCGCAGATCCGATTGAGACTGCACCATTGTTTATGTTAGTTCTCTTTCTGACCTCAATTCCGGCATGGACTGCCTTTGTAATGCAGAGGTCAAGGACAGGGCATGAGGTCCCCTTTTCCTGTGATAGTGCGAGGGCCTTTCTTAACTGTCCCAGAATCTGGTCCTCACCGACTATCATTGAGTCCATCCCTGCGGCAAGGTAAAGGAGGTGCTTTAACGCTTCGCATCCTTCCTTAATCCAGAAACCGGTTCTGCCTTTTTCTTTGAGGTACTTTTTGAGTGACTCTGCATCACCCTGTACGAATATTTCTATCCTGTTGCATGTCTGAAGCAGCACTACTCCCTTAAAGTGCTCTCTTGCATCGTTAAGAATCTCCGTCTCTTCTTCAAACCGGAATTTTTCCAGTTCTGATATGTCAGAGTTGTGATGGGATATTCCTGCGAATGCGATATCTGTGTGCAGTTTGTATTTCATGCGAGGTATTTTCCGTTTATATATTCCCTTGCGGAATTTTTGTCTTTTTTAAGATATTCCCAGGCGGTTCTGTCACTCAGGATCTCTCTTATTATCTCATTTCTTTCATTCTGGTTTTCAATCGTCTCTATTAAGTGTTTTCTTGTTTCTTCTGTTATTTCGATCATCCCGTCAAGGTCTTTGCAGTTCTCTTCAAGGAGTATCCTGATGTGCCTTGAAATGCCTGGACTTTTTCCTCCGGTTGTGACTGCAATTGTGTAGTTTTTGCCTTTAATCATCGACGGAATTATTATGTCTCCAGGAATTCCGTCTGCATTGTTAAACGGGATCTCTTCATTCCGGCAGATATCCCCAATTTTATTATTTACTGATTTATCTGATGTTGCAGCGATGACCAGAGCAGAATTTCTGATAATTTCTGAGATTTCCATATTTAGACAGGATTTTTCTTTTTCTGCGGCATATTTTTCATCCTGTTGATATTTCTCCGGTGGATTTGAATCACTCTGAATATCTGTTAATCCGGATAGTTCTCTTTTCAGAAGTTCAGCCTGTATTGATCCAAATTCCGGTAGGAAATTTCCGCTTATTATTGTCAGATCTGATTCTCCTGAAAAATAGCAGGCTTTTCTGAATCCGACTTTTCCCCCTCCAAATATTGTAACCCTTTTTCCGGTAAAGTCATGGATCAGGGGTATCATAAATATGATTTGATCGTGATATCTTTAAAATTTATTCATACTTTCCCGGGAGTTTTGTATGTACTAATCTGCGTTATACTCGTCTTTTAATTTATTCAGGCTGTGACACAATGCCTGATCGTTACAAAAACAAGCCCAATATGCTCTCCAATCAGAGGTGTGCATATATAAATGGACTTCGCCATTTTAGTTCTGTCACAGCCTGTATTTGTTATTTTATCAGGTTTTTACCGCTTTTTACTGTTACTGGCGGCGCAGGTGTGGTAATTATAATGACTGGACGGATTGTGGTTTTGACAGATGTTTTTATGATCTTTATTGCTGCCAGATTATTTCTTCCGGTGGTATTTGTCTGACTGCTGATTATGCTCCGGGTATTATCTTCTGCGCTGTAATATGCCGGGGGTATTTCTCTTCCGTTTTTTTGATAATTTCCGGTCTGTCTCTGAGACTTTTTGATCCTGTTTTCATCTGTTCTGATGATTGCCGGATTTTTTAATTTCCTGGTAATTGCCTGTTATGTCTCTTTATTTTGGCATTTGTCTGTTGAATGGTGTTTTTTTTGTTTTTATTGATTTCATATTTTCTTCATGCTGGTGTATCTGATTCCGAAGTGGATTTCGACAGATTTATTAATTTCACGTGCCTATATTGTAGAGCACCACGAGGTGCAAAGCGCAAAAACAACTGATAATTTCGGTATAATTTGTGCGCCGATAGTGTAGTGGTCATCACTAAGCGTTGCCAACGCTTAAACCCGAGTTCGAGTCTCGGTCGGCGCATCAGACAATATGTCCGAATTCGGTATCTTTCGTTTTGTCAGTTGGGTTTAATTCTGTAAGTTTTTGTGCGCCGATAGTGTAGTGGTCATCACTAAGCGTTGCCAACGCTTAAACCCGAGTTCGAGTCTCGGTCGGCGCATATTATTATATCTCCCTGAATCTCAGAGTTTATCTGATTATTTACTGCTTTTATCAGAATAAACAAATTTCAGGATTTCTTCTCCATCTGACGTATATTCTGCATTTTTTGTTTCCACTGAATCTGCTTTGTTGGCAAATGGTACAAATCCGTTCTTTTCAAGAACTTTTATTGACGAATTGTTTCCGGGTTCTGTATTTGCGATTATTTTCCCTGATAATCCTGAATATTTAAACCATCTGATCATTGCCCTTATTGCTTCTGTGGCATATCCTCTGTTCCGAAACTGTTCAATGACTGAATATCCGAGCTCATAATTTCCGTTTTCCTGTGATATGAATCCGCCGCTTCCAATAAGTGTTTTATGGGCCTTTAATCTGTTATCTCCGGGAATATCTTTTGTAGTCCAGTAAAATGTGTATATCTTCTCCTGCTTTGCGAGTTCAAAAAATAACTCAAGAACCTCTCTGGTGACTGATTCATGTGGCCAGTTTTCCGGGATATATATATCTTTCAGAACATCGGGGATTTCTTTTTTTTCCAGCTCAAATTCAAATATTTCAGCAGTTGCCGGGATAAGAAGGAGTCTTTCTGTCTGTATATCATTAAATTTCATTAATTGTCCTCTGATTCTGTTATCCTCTGTAATATCTGTGTGCGGGGATGCTTCTTAATCTGAAAATTTCCAAAAAAACCTGGGAATAACTCTGATTATAAAAAATAATGGATTGATATTTCTCTGCAGAAATTATGGTTGCCGGAAAGCTCTGATTTTATCTCTGCCGCCTCTTATTTTTATCAGCCAGTTTGATTTTTTTATCATTGCCGGACAGTATGCCGGTTTTCCGGAGTTCTGATATTATCATTAAAACTGTGCTTTCGTCAAGTGTAAAGTCGTATCCGGAATTTTCTTTTCTGCTTACGATTGTGATTTCATTTACTGTTTTTGTAAGTTCTCCTGCTGAAATACCGTTATTATCAGATATAATTTCCAGTAATCTGTATATGACTGGTTTTTTTATGCTGATGTTATGGAATAACTGGAGAGCATCGTCCTCATCAAAGTCCAGTTCACATATTGCATCAATAAGTTCTTCTTGATCACAGTACAGGTGGACAGAAGGATCAATTTTAATAAGGTATTTCTTTGTAAGTTCGTAATGCGTCTGTCTGATAATTTCTCTATAATGGAAGTCTTCCGGAAGGTTTACATTATCCATTGGCAGGTTTACCTGAACGTCCCCTCCATCAATTTCTTTTACTGCGATGTATCCTTCTTCGGATTCTTCAACAAATTCCTGTTCTATGAGCATATTATAATATGCAAACATTGGAATATCTATATCTTCGAGCGGATCATCTGCCTGTTCAGAATCCGGGGATATTTCATCTTCTGTTGATTCAGCCTCTCTCTGCTCTTCATTGCTGCCCTCTGCTTCGTCTGTACGGGATGGGAAATTGCCTTCGGAATCAGCCGTTATTGCTATATCTTCCGCCGCAGTAGGTTCTTCTGAATTCTCGCTGATTTGTTTAAGTATTGATTCATATTTTTCTCTGAAGGTTTCAAAGAAGAATTCCTTTGATTCTTCTATATCTTCTTTTTTAAAGAGAACATCTCCTGTATTATGCTTTTCAATTATTTTGTTGATATTTATTTCTATATTTTTCATCCTTTTTTTTGCATCTTTCCAATCTTTGTTAATTAAGAAGTATCCGGATGTTTCAGGTTCTTCAAGCCAGCTGACTATATCATTTACTTTCCCTGTCAGGCTTTCTTCAGTTTCTCCTTCGCTGATTATCTGTTTCTGAGCTTTACAACCGTTTTTTTTAAGGTGGTCGATAAATATGGAGGCATCCTCTTCATCGTAAAAAGAAATTTTCTCTTCAAGAATCATAATAGATGATCTCTTTTAGGAATGAAATATGTTTCCGGCGGGGTGGGTTATACGGAGAAAAAAGGTCATATGGATCTGATTCAGGATTTTAATATATTTGAGATTCTATCGGAAAATTGCTTTTTTTTCATTATTATATCTGTATTCTCTGCTTTGGTTTATTTATGGTGTTTCTCTGCCGGGAGAAGATATGAATGGATATTTATCCGTCTGTGTTTCCTGATGATTTTGCGCGATGGGGTATTGCTGGATTGTTTTGACGGAGAATTCCAGACTTGTTATTTAGCTGTGCCGGTTTTGTTCTCTGTTGTGTGGGTCTGAAATTTTCTATGTCGCGAAGGGTTTATATGTGGCGGCATACAACATTGTAAGGCCGAAGTATTCCGGTGACAGACGCCTCAGGGCGGCTGCAACTGTGGATTCGGGAAAGCCTGTAAGTTCTTTTACAGGTGACTGCAAAGCAAAAAGTGGATTCGCTGAATTTTGCGTTCCTCTGCTTTTCAAAGAAATCGCAAAACAATGTGTTTATATAACAATAAACCTAACATTGTTACCTC